>JAHYJE010000043.1 GCA_019429105.1 Syntrophobacterales bacterium | reverse complement strand
ACCCGTTCGACGGCGACAACATAAGCCGCCTGCCGCATGTTGACCTTGTACTTTTTCGAGGTGTCGAGCACCGAGTGATAGGCGGTCGTCATCTTCTGGTCGAGGCGTTTATATACCTCTTCCTCCTCCCAGTAGTACATGTAGAAGTTCTGAACCATCTCAAAGTAGGAAACGGTAACGCCGCCGGCATTGCAGAGGAAATCCGGAATCAGGTGGACGCCGTTTTTGTAAAGAATCTCATCAGCCTCCGGCGTTGTAGGCCCATTGGCAAGCTCGGCAACGATCTTGGCGCGGACATTGGGGGCGTTGGCGCCGGTAATCACTCCGTCCAGGGCGGCAGGAAAGAGGATGTCAACATCGAGGGACAGCAGTTCCTCGTCGCTGATCGATTTGGCGCCGGGGAAATCGCACACCGTTGATGTGTGCGCCTTGTGACTTGCCACCTTATGCGGATCGAGTCCGTCATCGGACAGGATGCATCCCTTCGAATCGCCAACAGCGACAACCTTGGCCCCGTAAAGCTTTTCGGCAAGGTAGGCAGCGTAGTATCCGGCGTTGCCGAACCCCTGGACGGCGATCGTTGCGTTGGCAAGGTCAATGCCCAGTTCCTTTGCCGCCTCGCGAACCGTGACGAGGCCGCCTCTTGCAGTCGCGTCGCCGCGGCCCTTGGAACCACCGATTGAAAGGGGTTTCCCGGTAAGAAGACCGAACTGGTTTTTCCCGGAGATTTTGGAATATTCGTCCATCATCCAGGCCATGATCTGGGGGGTTGTGTAAACATCCGGCGCCGGAACATCCTTGTCTGGCCCGATGATTGGCGCGACCTTGTTGATATAAGCCCGGCTAAGCCGCTCCAGCTCACCCTGCGACAGCTCTTTGGGATTGCAGATTATCCCGCCCTTGCCGCCGCCAAGCGGCAGATCGAGCAGTGAGCATTTCCAGGTCATCCAGGCGGCGAGGGCGCGGACGGTATCGACGGTTTCCTCGGGATGAAAGCGGATTCCGCCCTTGCAGGGGCCCTTCGCGTCATTGTACTGGATACGGAACCCCTGGAAAACCTTCAGGGAGCCGTCGTCCATCCGCACCGGAATAGAAACGTGCAGTTCCCGCGACGGAACCTTCAAAATTGCCTGCACACCGGGGTCGAGGTTTAGTATCTTCGCGCACTGATCAAGCTGTTTCTGCGCAACCACAAACGGATTTTCTTTTACCATTTTCCCTACCTCCTTTAATAAATTTACTGCTTCCCTTGTTTGTCAAGAACGTCCAATCATTATGGAACTACTGCTATCACTCATATTTTCATCCGGCACAAGCGACCGCTGCGGACTATTCTCGCCTCAATTTTAACCGCTAACCATTACGCCGGAGATATTTATTCATCGGCCACACATTACCGTCACATCGGAATATCATTGCCGTATAAGCACGCCCTCAATTTTCGGAATCCTTACCAAGCTCTTTGTTCACTGTCAAGTTTTTTAGTAAATGTATTGTATTATAGAAGGGCAACATAAAAAATCGCAAAAATAAAAATGCTTGACTTTAAATTGCATGCTCGGCGATATTGGCAATTATGCCGATTGTACTATCAATGATTGCCGGATAGGTTAAATACTTTTCGGCGAACAATTGAGTGCTATTGGGGGAATCGGGAGGTGCTTTTATTCCAAACTATCAAGTTGACATACCGTTGTCATATATGTTTACCTGTGCCGCAATGAGCGAAATAAGAGGGAAAAGACTATGGAAGACAAGAAAAAAAGAAAAGAAATTCTAATCTTGAATGTTATGAAAAACGCGAAAGACCCGCTCAGCAGTTCTCGGGTTGCCGAGGAGCTGGCAGCTCTCGGCCATGAGATCAGCGAAAGGACGGTGCGTCTCTATTTGCAGAAGATGGTTGCCGAAGGCTTGACCGACAGTAACGGCAAAAAGGGGCACGCCATCACCGTTCGCGGTATGGAAGAACTCCAATCCTTTCGGATTATCGAGCGTGTCGGATTTTTATCCTCCAAGATCGACCAATTGACGTACCGGATGGATTTCAATCTGAACACTGCCGCCGGCTCCGTTCTGATCAATGTGACCGTGGTGGAACCAGGCCTGCTGGCCAAGAATATACCCATGATCTCAAAAGTTTACGAAAACGGTTATGCCATGGGGCAGCTTCTGGCGTTTTTGGGCCCCGGCGAAAGCTGTGGATACATCAAGATTCCCGAAGGAATGATCGGGATAGGGACCGTCTGTTCCATTACCCTCAATGGAGTTATGCTGAAGCACGGCATTCCGGTTACATCGCGATTCGGCGGGCTCCTGGAAATGGTGGACAAAAAGCCGGCCCGCTTTGTTGAAATCATCATGTATGATGGAACAAGCATCGATCCTCTGGAGATTTTCATCAGAAGCGGCATGACAAATTACCTTGATGTTGTGCGGACGGGGAACGGCAGGATTGGGGCCAGCTTCCGGGAGTTCCCCGCGGGAAGCCTCGAAGCGGTGGAGCAGCTTACGGAGAAGCTGGGAAGGATCGGGCTCGGGGGGCTGGTAAAAATTGGCAAGCCCGGTCAAGCTGTTCTTGACATTCCCGTAGCGGAGGGCCGCATCGGGGCAATCATTATCGGGGGGCTGAATCCCGTGTCTATTCTCGAAGAAACCGGGGTTCGCGCCTATTCAAGGGCGATGGCGGGCCTTATCGATTTCAACAGGCTCTTCCGATACGAAGAGATGGAAAGCCGCATCAGGGATTACCTAAAATAAAGGAGGGAAAGATTATGATAAAGGCAATGAGAGGATGCTTGCATCATAGAAACTGAAACCGTGTCGAGCGGTTTGCCCGCCCTCGATCAGGTAGTTCAGGGACTAAGGCTTGGCGACAACGTTGTCTGGCGAGTTGAGAACATTGATGATTACACTCATTTTACCGAGCCGTTTATACGACAGGCGATAGCGGAGGGGCGGCGGTGCATTTATCTGCGCTTTGCTCCGCACAGCCGTATGGCGGTCTGTTATCTTGAATGAAGCGCTTGCCCGCCTTTCAACCTCAACGCGGTTGGATGATGCGTTTATCGACGCTAAAGGAGCTGTCCCGCTTTTTCTTCGCCAGATTCTTCATCTCGGAAGCGGCGCCTGTCACCTGTCCGAAGTGAGTAAGGCTCCGTCCTGCCGTATCGGTAACGCCGATAGCAAGGCTGATGAACGGAAAAGACATCAAGACGCCCCGACGATCCACTGAGTCGATGCCGTTATTTTCCCTGTCCTGGGAGTCATAAAAGGTGGGGATTATATGATCGAAGGCTTTGATTACATCGCGGCAAGCATCCTGGATAAGACTTTTTTCCATAATAAAAACAAAATCATCCCCGCCGATATGTCCCACAAAACTTCCCGTCGGCTGTTTGCTTTTGACGATATTGAGAATGATGCGACCGGTTATTTTAAGCACCTCGTCGCCGCGGGAGAAGCCGTATCTGTCGTTGAACGGCTTGAATTCTGAAAGATCAGCGTACGCAAAGGCAAAGCCTTCTCCTTTGTCCAAACGCCTTTGTATTTGTCGGTTGATGGAGATATTCCCCGGAAGCCGGGTCAATGGATTGACTTCAACAACGCGGTTGTAGCGGGTCACTGCCAAATTGACCCGCAAGAGCAGATCCCGCCCGAGATCATCCTTCCTTAGATAATCCTCAACGAGGATACTTTCCCACGCCTCGGCAAGGGGTTCCTCCCTGAAGACGGCAATAACCGGTATCTGGCTGAACAGTGGATCTTCCTTCACGCTGCTTAGCCTCGGCACCGTCGCTTCGTCCCCGCTGACGATCTCCACGATCACTATGTCGGGGATCTCATTGAAGATGAAATCAAGTGCGGAAAGCGCCATTTTTGGGAAAGCCACATGCCGACCGCCGCATGGGTTTCCCGAAAAACCGCTATTTCCGCCTTGCTTACGGAAACGCGCCTCTCCGCTGCATCTTTCATCACTCCTTCATATGCCTGCGGAAACTCCATAATCAGAATGATCTTGCCGATGTCGTGGATGAGAGCGGCTATTGCCACCTCTTCCGGATCGCTTACCCCCTTTTTCTCAGCGATAGACCGGGCGATAACGGCGCAGCCGAGGGAATGTTCCCACAGGCCGTCCATTAATTTCTGCATGATGTCAAAAAACGAAATCCCCAGCAGCATTCCCTTGATTACGTTGAGTCCCAGCAGCATAACTGCGTGCGAAACAGAGAAAATACGTCCCGGGAAGCCGTAAATGGCCGAATTGACCATCCTCAACACCCGGGCGGCCAGGGCCGGGTCCGCGGAGATGAGGTGGCCAATCTCATCCAGGGTAACGTGCGGTTTTTCCAGAATTTGGGAAATTCTTTTCAGTGAACCCGGCGCCGTCGGCAGCGCTCCGATATTCTCTATCCGCGTTCTTTGCTTGGTAATATCGATTATTTCCAAAATACCTTAACCCTCATGCATATAGTTTCTCGATATGGATACGCACCATATTTTTTAATGTTTCCATATAGGGTTCTTTCAGAACTGCTGCAAATCGTACATCGAGTGCGGCGAGCGCCTCAGAGATGGGCATAAGCGGCTCGGAGGCGCCTATCCACACGCCGTCAATCCCCATTGCTGCAAGACGATCTATCCACTTTTCGTTAAGTTCCGTCCCCTCGGCGAGCAAAATCATCCCGTTGCTTCCCTGGATCGGCTTTGTTAAAACCATGCCAGGCGTTATCTTGTCGGTAGAAATTTTTGGCATAAGCCCCCTTTTTCCCGTTGGCGCTGTAAAAAACTTTTTAGCGTTCGGCACATAAGATATTGTTTAAAAATAGAGGTAATTGCAAAACTCCGTGTCATGCCCGAGTGTTTTTGTCGGGCATCCATGATTTCAAATAGTTAAAAAATGGATTCCCGCCCAGAAGCGTTGCGGGAATGACAGCGTTGGGAGTTTTGCAATTGGCTCAATAATCAATATTTTTTCCACAGCGGCAGCTGCTTTTGCACGGAGATTGAGCGGCGAATACCGTGGCGCCGGGGAAGAGTCGGGGAAACGTTTATTTAATGCAATATTAATGAATCTGTCATAATATTGAAACAAAGCGCAGTTAAAATACCCGCGCTAATAAAAGGCGCACTCTACAAGAGGCGCCGTCAGGAGAAAAGCGGAACGTATAATGAACAGAAGGTTTAAAGAGATCATCATCAAAAATGTTTTTGCCTTTTTTGCAATGCTTTCGCTTTTGGCGCTGGCGCTGATTGTCTATTTCCTCTTTCGGGAAGGACTCCCGCTCTTCCATCTGACGTCCTTGCAGGATTTCCTGTTTGGCCCCCTCTGGTATCCGACCGATGAGCCGCCGGCGTACGGGATCTGGCCCCTGATCGTGGGTTCGGTTATTGTTACATTTTTTTCGTGCCTGCTGGCTGTTCCGTTCGGGATTCTTTCCGCGATTTACATAGCGGAAATGGCCCCGCGGCAAATCAAGGAGGCGCTTAAAGCCGTTATCGAACTGCTGGCCGGTCTCCCCTCGGTGGTGCTCGGTTTTTTCGGGATGGTTATCCTGGCGCCGTGGATGCAGCAGACGTTTGATCTGCCGACGGGGCTCAATATTGTGAATGCCTCGCTGATGCTTGCCTTGATGGCTATCCCGACGATCTCCAGCATTTCCGAAGACGCCCTCCATGCGGTTCCGCGCGATTTCAAGGAGGCAGCCTACGCCCTCGGGGCAACAAAATATGAGACAATCACAAGGGTGGTCGTTCCGTCGGCGCTTTCCGGAATCTCCACAGCGGTGATCCTGGGAATGGGGCGGGCGATCGGGGAGACGATGGTGGTCTTGATGGTAGCCGGAGGCGCTGCGGCGCTTCCGAGAAACATTTTTGATTCCGTGCGGCCGATGCCGGCGAGCATCGCCGCGGAAATGGGAGAGGCGCCTTTCCAAAGCGGCCACTATCATGCCCTTTTCGCCACCGGGATTGTGCTTTTTGTTGTTACCCTTGTTTTTAACCTGATTGCCGATCATATCTCCAACCGCTTTAAGGAAGAGGGGTCGGGCACGTTGTGAACAGTGAGAATCCGCAGGAAGTAAAAGTGATGCGTACCGTTCATAAAGCGCGATATCTGCGGCAGGCCCTTTTTTTTGGCCTCGTGCGGCTCGCGGCTTTTACTATAACGCTGGCGCTTCTGGGGATCCTTGCCTTTCTGTTTGTCAATGGTTTTCGGGCGATCTCCTGGGATTTTCTGACGCTGCCCCCCACCGATTCGATGACGAAAGGCGGGATCATGCCGGCTATCGTGGGCACCTTGTATCTGACCTGCGGGGCAATTGCCGTCGCCCTGCCGCTGGGGGTGGTTTCCGCCGTTTATCTGATTGAATATGCCAAACAGGGCGCCTTTATCCGGATCATCCGAATCGGCGTCAATTGTCTGGCCGGGGTGCCGTCAGTTGTTTTCGGACTCTTCGGCCTCGGTTTTTTTGTCGTCTTTCTCCATTTCGGCTCCAGCATCCTCGCAGGCTCCCTGACCCTCGGCATCCTGATTCTGCCGACCATCATCGGGGCGTCGGAAGAGGCGTTGAAAGCGGTTCCCCAGACCTTCCGGGAGGCATCACTGGCCCTGGGGGTCTCCAAATGGCGCACTATTGCAAGGATTGTTTTGCCGTCAGCGGTTCCCGGCATTCTGACCGGTTCGATTCTCGGCATCGGCCGAGCGGCAGGGGAGACGGCGCCGATCATGTTTACGGCGGCGGCCTTCTATACCGCCGTTCTGCCGAAGTCCTTATTTGACGAGGTGATGGCGCTGCCCTATCATATCTACGTGCTGGCGACCGCCGGCGCCAACATAGAGCAGACCCGGCCGCTGCAGTACGGGACGGCGCTTGTGCTGATTGCCCTGGTTCTGGGAATAGATCTTGTGGCGATAGTTATCCGCAGCGTTATTCGCAGAAAGAAAAGGTGGTAAGCTTGGAAGAAAAAGTAATTGTCAGGGCAAAAAACGTTGATTTTTTCTACGGATCCTTCAAGGCGCTGTCGGATATCACGATCGATTTTGAAAGGAACAAGGTGACTGCCCTGATCGGGCCTTCCGGCTGCGGGAAGTCAACCCTGCTTCGGCTTTTCAACCGGATGAACGACCTGATCGACAAAACCCGTGTCGAAGGCGAAATCCTGTTCGAAGGGAAAAACATCTACGCCCCGGAGGTTGATCCGGTACAGATCCGCCAGCAGATCGGCATGGTTTTTCAGAAGCCGAACCCGTTTCCGAAATCCATTTTTGACAACATTGCCTTCGCGCCGAAACTGGCGGGAATTACGGATAGGGATTCACTCGAAGCCCTCGTGGAGGAAAGCCTGAAACAGGCCGTTTTATGGGACGAGGTTAAGGACATCCTGGGAAAGTCGGCGATGACCCTCTCCGGCGGCCAGCAGCAGCGTCTCTGCATCGCAAGGGCGCTCGCGATGAAGCCGGAGGTGTTGTTGATGGACGAGCCGACGTCGGCGCTGGATCCGATTTCGACCGCCAAGATCGAGGAGCTGATCGATGAACTGAAGGAACACTACACGATCATCATCGTTACCCACAATATGCAGCAGGCGGCGCGAGTTTCGGAATTTACCGGTTTCTTTTACATAGGCAAACTGATAGAATTCGGCAAAACTGAAAAGATATTCACCACCCCGGATGTGAAGCAGACGGAAGACTACATTACCGGGCGTTTTGGATAGAGCAGGAAAAAGATCGGAGAAAAAATGGAAGAGACGCGGCATACCAGCCGGGAATATGAACGGGAGTTGCAGGCAATTCGGGACGGACTGCTGTACCTCGGCGCAAAAACGGAAAAGGCGCTGGAGTTGGCGATCAAGGCGCTCCTGGAGCGAGATACCGCCGTAGCGCGGGAGATTATCAAAGGCGATGACCAGATCGACCGTCTCGATATCGAACTGGAGGAGCGGTGCATCCGCATTCTTGCCCTGCGACAGCCGACAGCGCGCGACCTGCGCTTTATTACGACGGCGATCAAGATCACCGGCCATCTGGAGCGGATCGGCGATATGGTGGTCAACATCGCCGAGAAGGCGATTATTCTTAATGATTTCCCTCAGCTCAAGCCGTACGTTGATTTGCCCCGGATGGGGGAGATAAGCAGGGAGATGATAAGAAACAGCCTCGACGCGATGGTGCGGCAGGACGTTGACCTGGCGAGGACCGTGCGGGCGGAGGATGCGGTAATCGACAACCTTAACGAACAGATCTTTCGGGAACTGGTGATGTACATGCTGGCTGATCCCGGCAACATCAAGGTCAGCCTCTACATCATGCAAATTTCGAAAACCCTGGAACGCATCGCCGATCATGCCGAGGGGATCGCGGATATGGTCATTTACATGGTGACGGGGAAAATCATCCGCCACGAACCGCTCCCAGTGGGGAAAAATGAAGAGTCATCTCTCCAGTAAGTTTCTGATTTCGTTTCTTGTCGTTGGCATAGTGGTGTTCGCCACCGCCAGCATCTGGCTGCAAAGCGAACTCAAAAAGGAGCTGCTTGTCCGGTTCGAGGAAGAGCTGACGGCGGAGGCGGGCATCATCGCCACCATGCCGGTTGCAAAGATCAGGGCAAACGCTGAAAAACTCTCCCGCCTGGCGCGCGCGCGCCTGACCTTGATCGACGCCGAGGGAAAAGTTCTTGCCGATACGCTTTCGTCCCCCGGGAAAATGGAAAGCCATCTGAACCGTTCCGAGATTCAGGAGGCCCGTTTGAGGGGCAAGGGAGAAGCCTCCCGTTACAGCAGCACCCTCCAAGAGAAGATGTTCTATGTCGCTGTTCCGCTTGCTTCGGAAACCCCCGGCTATGTGCGCCTGGCCCGCCCGGTGACCGAAGTGGCCCTCCTTGCCGACGCAAAGGGGCGGATGTTTCTGGGGATCCTGCTCGCGATTATTATCATATACCTTCTGACTTCCGCATATCTTACCGTCCGGCTGCTTTCCCCAATCCGGAGATTGATTCTCTTTACCGGCCGCGTTCGCGCCGGCGATTTTTCCGGTTCGCTGCTGGTGAAAGCGCCGGATGATATTGGAGAACTTGCCGGAAACATTAAAGAGATGGTGGAATATCTGCGAGAGAGGCTCATGCGGGCCGAAGAGGCGCGGCACAAGCTCGAAGCGGTATTTGCAGGGATGGAAGAAGGGGTCATGCTGCTCGATGCCGAAGGCAGGATCGAGTCGCTGAATCGCAGCATGGAGATGATGATCGCCCGGCCGCAGGAAGAGGCGATTGGTAAAACGCTGATAGAGGTTTTGCGCAATGCCGGGCTTCATGATGCGTTGAAGCGCTTTCGGGAAACCGGAGAGAGCGTCTGCGAGGAGATCGCCATTGGCGATGAACATCCGGTCGTGATGAGCGTAACGATTGCGGCGCTGAACAGCGAAACGGGCGGAGGGCAAAAAATGCTGCTCGCTTTCAATGACGTAACCCGTCTCAAGGGTCTCGAACGGATTCGCACCGACTTCATCGCAAACGTAACCCACGAAATACGCACCCCGCTTACGGCAATCATCGGGTTTGCGGAGACGCTCCGGCAGGGGGCGCTGGAAAACCGGGAGATGGCAGGTAGATTCATAGACACGATCAGGGAAAACGCCGAGCGTCTTAACCGTCTGGTGGATGACCTTACGACGCTTTCCGTTCTCGAACTGGGGGAGGCGCGTCTGCAGCGCGAAGGGTTGTCCCTGGCGGAGGAGGTTAAAAGGGCGCTGCTCGTTACCGGGGGGAGGGCCGGGCAAAAGGGCCTGGCAATGCGGATGGATATTCCGCAAGACCTGCCTTTGATATTTGCCGATCGGGACCGGCTGACGCAGATACTCATCAACATAATAGATAACGCGCTAAAATTTACCCCGGAGGGCGGGATTATTTCCCTGACGGCGCTGCCGGAGGGAGATGATTTCCTGGCGCTGATAGTCGCCGATACCGGCCCGGGGATTCCGGAAGCGGAGCTTCCCCGACTGGGCGAGCGTTTTTACCGGGCGGACAAGACACGCTCCCGAAAACTGGGCGGCACCGGGCTGGGGTTGTCGATCGTCAAGCATCTGATGAAGGCCCACGGCGGCCGGATGAACATACAGAGCGCTCCGGGCAAGGGGACGACGGTTTCGCTTTCCTTCCCGGTTTTCAGAAAAACGGAGAACGCTCATGACTAAAAAGCAAATCATTGTTGCCGATGATGAGCAGGACATTCTGGAGCTGGTTTCCTTCAATCTGGAACAGGAAGGATTTTCCGTCATCAAAGCAGGAAACGGGCGCAAAGCGCTGGAGCTGATCAGGGCGAAAAAGCCGGATCTGGTTATGCTCGATTTGATGATGCCGGAAATGAATGGGATGGACGTCTGCCGGGCGGTGCGCGGAAACGCCGAAACAGCGGATATCCCCATAATCATGCTGACGGCGAAAGCGGACCCGCTCGACAAGATACTGGGGCTCGAGATCGGCGCCGATGACTACATCACCAAGCCGTTTCATGTCCGGGAAATGATCGCGCGGGTGCGCTCCCTCTTGCGGCGGTCCGAACGAAAAGCGCAGCTCGATGTTGATAAAGCGGATGACGACCAGCGGGAACTGCTTGCCTGCGGGGGAATCCGGATGGATTTGGGGTCGTACAGGGTGACTCTGGAAGGCAAACCGGTCGAACTCAGTTCCCGGGAGTTCAAACTCCTGCATTTTTTTATCTCCCACCCCGGCCGTGTTTACAGCCGCGACCAGTTGCTCGACCGCGTCTGGGGCGATGAAGCGTTTGTAGAACCCCGCACAGTTGATGTTCACATAAGCCGTCTGCGCAGCGTAATTGAACCGGACAAGGAAAAACCCCGCTACATCCTGACCGTGCGCGGCATCGGGTACAAGTTTGCCGAACCTTAATCGGGGTCAGTGTCGTATTTCATAAAGCTACTTTTATCGGCGAAAAAGTTATAGGTAAGGACCCTCTGCATGATGTATCCGATCTTGTCAGGGGCAGGTTGCTCCGACTGAAGTTCACAGCAAGAAAGAGAATGTTCAGAAATTAAGGAGGTCAATCAATGACAAACCGGGAAATGTTATTGAGGCAAGTTCCGTTGTTTCGATCGCTGCGCGCCGAGGATACCGGGCGTCTGGCCGCGCTTCTCCAAAGGCAGACGCTCTCTCGGGGAGAGTTTCTCTGCCGCAAGGGTGAAGAGGGAAACGCCCTTTATATGATTATCGCCGGAAAAATAAAAATCGTGCGTCATTCGATAAATGGCGACGAGGTGATCCTTGCAGTTCTTTCCGCCGGTGATTTCTGCGGCGAGATGGCCCTGCTCGATGGCCTGCCGCGTTCAGCCGACGCCGTCGCCGTAGAGGAAACATATCTCTACACTCTGACCCGAGCCGATTTTTTTTCGTGTGTAGCAAATAACGAAAGGGCCGTAAGGACTATACTTTCCACACTGTCGAAGCGTCTGCGCAAGGCTGATGACTTTCTTGAAGACATCTTTTTCCTGAATGTTTCCTCCCGGCTTGTGAAGAAGCTATTGGAAATTGTCGGCAATAACGGCTTTCAGGAGGCAGAGGGCGGCGTTATTCGGCTGAACATCACTCAGACGACCATCGCGGGGATGATCGGAGCTTCCCGGGAGAGCGTCAACAAAGAGCTGCGCAACCTCCGCGAGCAGGGGTTGATCGAAATTGCCGAAAAAAAGATCACGATTCTCGACTTCGACAAATTACGGAATAAGTTATTGTAAAGTATTGCGCTCCTCACTTTTAAGGCGGAGCGGAAAGGGCGATTTCTGCGAAAGAGCCGGCAATTATTATCCCCGTAAAAACTTGCCGTTGCGTGGGGCGCCTCCGAATTTTTTCATGCAATCTTCATCCTGATGTCATCATCCTGCAACAAAAAGATTATATATTCCACCAAAATTAAATACTTGGGAGGAAAATTATGAAAAGGTTCATAAAACAGACGGTAGTTGCAACAGCGTTTCTGATGGCGAGCGCCGGGGTGGCGTTTGCGGGGAATATCGTGATAAAGGGTTCCACAACGGTGCTCCCGATCGCTCAGGCGACCATTGAGGCATTCATGAAGAAGAACCCGGGCAGCAACATCTCCCTTTCCGGCGGTGGTTCAGGAGAAGGGTTCAAGGCGCTGGTGGATAAAACGGCGGATATCGCCAACATGTCCCGCGCAGCAAAAAAGCAGGAAATTGACCTGGGAAAGGCGAAAGGCGTAGAGATTTATCCGAACGTCGTTGCGATCGACGCTATTGTGCCGGTTGTCAATCACAAAAACAAGGTGAGCAATCTTAGCACTGATCAGCTCAGCCAAATCTATCAAGGCAAAATAAGGAACTGGAAAGAGGTCGGCGGCGATGATCTGGAGATTGTCGTTGTTTCCCGCGACAGCAGCTCCGGTACGTTTGAGGCATGGGGCGAGATCGTGCTGAAGAAGGCAAGGGTTTTTCCCCGCGCGCAGCTTCAGGCTTCGAGCGGCGCGATTGTCCAGGCCGTTTCCAAAAACAAATACGCGATCGGCTACATCGGCCTGGGCTATATAGACAAATCGGTGAAGGCGCTGAAAGTGAACGGAGTGGAGGCTTCCACTAAAACCGCCCTTTCCAAAGAGTATCCGGTAGCACGCGACCTTTACATGTACACAAAAGGAAAGCCCCAACGTGAAACGGCGGCGTACATCAATTTTGTTCTCAGCCCGGATGGCCAGAAGCTTGTACAAAAAGCTGGGTTTGTGCCTCTGTCGGCAAAGAAATAAAAGAGCCGGCTATTGGGCATGAAGTGGAAAAGGGCCGGTTCAAACTAACCGGCCCTTCATTGCAAATCAGGCGCTTGCCTGAAGCACAAAATTATCGTGGCGATACTCCACGAACCATTTCGCAAATAGATGTTTTTATGATATGAGGCCCGTCAATGATATCCGGAGAAAGGGATTGCAGATATGACGGAGACAGCTCAAAATAGCGCTTCCCAGCAGATTGACATTCATCACGACGTTCCTGAAACCCACTACCCGAAAGTGGCAGCGGAGCTGAATATTCAGCAAAGCCAGGTGGCGGCCACAGCTAAACTGCTTGCAGAAGGGGCAACGGTTCCGTTTATTGCCCGTTACCGCAAGGAGGCGACTGGCGCCCTCGACGAGGTGCAGATTGCCGACATCCGCGACCGGCTCGAACAGCTTGCCGAAATGGAGAAAAGACGCGGGGCAGTTCTCAAGTCGCTGGCCGAGCGGGAACTCCTGACCGACGATCTGTCAGTCCGCATTGCCGCGGCGGAAACCCTCTCCGTCCTTGAGGATATCTACCTGCCGTTTCGTCCCAAAAGGCGGACGCGGGCGACGGTCGCCCGGGAAAAGGGGCTGGCGCCGCTCGCCGAACTTATCCTTGCCCAGGGTGATTGCGACCCGCTTGCGGAAGCGGCGCCCTACGTCGATCCGGAAAAAGGGGTGGCGACTGTTGAGGAGGCCCTGGCGGGAGCGGGGGACATCATCGCCGAGATGGTCAATGAAGACGAAAAGGCGCGGGCGCGGATGCGGGCGTATTTTGCGGAGAAGGCCCTTTTCCAGTCACGGGTCATCGAGGGAAAAGAGACGGAAGGGAACCGTTATCGCGACTATTTCGCCTGGGAGGAGCCGGCGGCGAAGGCGCCTTCGCACCGGATTCTTGCAATGCGGCGCGGGGAAAAAGAGGGTTTCTTGACGATGCGCGTCGTCCCGCCGGAGGCGGAGGCAATTGCGCTGCTTACGGCCATATTTGTGACCGGGACGGGGGCCGCGTCCGGGCAGGTGCGTCTGGCCGTTGAAGACAGCTACCGGCGGCTTCTGGGAAGTGCGATGGAAACAGAAATCCGGGCGGTTACCAAAAAACGGGCGGATGCGGAGGCAATCCGTGTTTTTGCCGATAATCTTCGTCAGCTCCTGCTTGCCCCGCCGCTTGGCCAAAAGCGGATACTGGCAATCGATCCCGGTTTTCGTACTGGCTGCAAGGTCGTCTGCCTCGACGCCCAGGGGAAGCTTTTGCATCACGACGTAATCTTGCCCCACCTCTCGGAAAACATGCGAAAAGTTTCCAGCGAGACGGTGCAATCCCTTTGCCGGCGCTTCCGCATCGAGGCGATTGCCATTGGTAACGGCACGGCAGGCCGGGAAACGGAGACATTCCTGCGGGAGCTTAACCTGCCCGACACGATTCAGATTTTTATGGTGAATGAAAGCGGCGCCTCCGTCTATTCCGCCTCCAAAATCGCCCGGGAGGAATTCCCCAACGAGGATGTTACGGTGCGGGGAGCGGTTTCGATCGGGCGCCGACTCGCCGATCCGCTTGCGGAACTGGTGAAGATCGACGCAAAGGCGATCGGGGTGGGCCAGTACCAGCATGACGTCGATCAGGCGGAGCTCAAAAGAAGCCTCGACGATACCGTGATGAGCTGCGTCAACGCCGTCGGGGTAGAATTGAACACGGCCTCCGCCGCCTTGTTGGGCTATGTGTCGGGGCTGGGCCCGGCGCTCGCCGCAAATATCGTTGCCTGGCGCGACGAACATGGCCCTTTTTCCTTCCGGCAGTCCCTGCTGGATGTTCCTCGGCTCGGCGCGAAGGCCTTTGTCCAGGCGGCCGGATTTCTGAGGATTCGTGACGGCGAAAACCCGCTGGATGCAAGCGCCGTCCACCCGGAAAGCTATTCCGTTGTCGAAAAAATGGCGGCCGATCTGGACTGCGCGGTGAGCGATTTGATGCGCGACGAAGAACTGCGGCAAAAAATAGATGCAAATCTGTACGTTTCCGACGATATCGGTCTCCCGACATTGAACGACATCATGCTGGAACTCGCGAAACCGGGCCGCGACCCCCGCACTAAGCGCGAAGAGTTTCATTTTGCCGAGGGGATCGAGAAGCTGGAAAATCTTGTGCCGGGGATGAAGCTGCCGGGGATCGTGACGAATCTTACCGCCTTTGGCGCGTTTGTCGATATCGGCGTTCATCAGGACGGCCTGATTCACACCAGCCAGCTTGCCGACCGATTCGTAAAAGACCCGTCCACTGTGCTGAAAGTGGGCCAGATGCTTGAGGTTGCCGTCCTGGCGGTCGATCTGGAGCGCAAACGCATTTCGCTTACCCTGAAGAAAAATCCCGCGGCCGCGGCAAACAGGTCTGCCGAGCGAAAAAGCAGGGATGTCGCGGGTTCCGAAAAAACGTCTGTGCGCAGCAGTGATGACGGAAAATCTGCCAGCCCGGGCGGGAAATCATTCGAGCGCAATGCGCAGGATGATGTGCGGAGCGGCAAAGCGCTTCGGCAAGAAACGGGCCGGGCGCCAAGGCGGGAAGAAAACAAGTCCCATCAGCGTTTTTCGCCGGATAAAAAGGGTGACAAAAAACCGCCTCACGATAAGCGGCAACCCGAGAAGGTCCCGTTCAACAACCCGTTTGCGGCAGTTTTCGGCAAAAAAGAATAAGGGCTATACAGAGAATCCTATCTGTTCATCTATAATGGATATTATTTGATTCATCGTTACCGCCTTGATTTGGGCTATCGCATGAGTTCGACTTGATTCTCTTAGCTGCCAATCTGCAAGTTGCATATTTTTCGCCCAACGTTTGAAATAACCCGCCGGGGCCGGAACCCTGGCAGGAAAACCACAGACCGGATTACCCGGTCGGGTTAATTGATTTGTTAGGCATTTTTGGCACTCAACATTCAACGCGGCTCTTTCGAAAGTGCATATATCGCCCTCAAAGTTACGTATGCACCAACGAATCCGAGGTTCCAGCTCAGTAAGCTATGTAAAAATGAAATTTCCATTACTTGAGAAAGAGCCCGATAGATTCCGCCATAAGTGGGAAGTGCCATGCTTAGAACGACCGTAAACCAAGTTCCTGAGACCCAAGCGCCAATCCAACTGATGGGACAGGCGATCACAAAAATTACTCCGGCTATGATCATTCTTAGCGCCTTCATTCCAAATCCATTATTACTTTCGCTTTTCCCTCGACGTTAATACAATCTATCGCTGGTGGTCTGCCTACGGCCAGCACATCAGCGGCGCGAGGTACGATCGCCTGCCTGAATGCCAGTGTTGGGCGTCGGATCACTTATACACATATTCTGTATGTAACGCGAAAAACGTCCGCAAGAGCGTTATTCGCTGCGCATGCTCCGAAACGGTACGAAGTACCATTGACAGGGGGACACGATATCCTGCATCTGAAGGCATATACGAATCATCTGGCCATTGCCGGTTCTTCTCGGTATTCTCGGTTTCCGAATATGCTATGCAATCTGGGTCTGCAAGCAGTCCACTTTCAAGCTCCGCGTGGTAAATGCCTGCGTGCATGCCCAAGAAGAACATCGCGTCTTCATGTGCCATTCCGGAAGCAAATTTGCATAACCCGACCTGTTCCGCTATCGGCTCAAATGTGACAAAGAGAAGGTAATCGGCAAGCCACTCGACATAAGCAAGGAAGTCTTCTTGACTATCGCTTGTGTACAACGGTTGCCCATTTTCGTCATGCGGGTAACCGTTCGCCCGAAACTCCCTGGGCCAACGGGCACCGGAAAGGACAAAAGCTATTGGCACGGTGGTTTCCTTTCCCTTTCCGGGATGTGCGTCCTCAATGACGTCCAAAATGGACCACTTGCCATCCTTCTTCTCTTCCATAGCTATATTTCCTGTAAGCCGAAAGCTGCAATTCAGCGGCGCGGCTTTTTGCGTCCGCTGAAATTGCATTTTTATCTTTTCTTATTCATAAACGCGTATATTGCTCTATTAGTTCCGAATTTTCCTTCAATATCTATTGTCTCAAGTTGTTCAATATTGAATACACCTTCAAATAGCTCTCTCAATTCATTTTCAGATGAAAAATACAATTCAGTGTCAATGGGAGTTTTGCGAAACTTGCCTTTACCTCCGAACTGAGGACTATCTTCGCTAAAGCATACTGACATGTATTGACCACCGGACTTTAAAAGCTTTGAAACGTTACTGATATATTGCGCTCTTTGCTCAGGGAAAACATGGTGTAGCACCTCCCAGTCATATGCACAGTCGAAAGGTTTAGATGTATCAAAGTTATAGTCCATCACACTTGCCACAATAAAATTACATTTAATACCTTTTTCAAGGGCTGAATTCTTAGCAATTTGAATTGCGGATTCGGATATATCTAATCCTGTTGCATCAAATCCTTTTTTCGCGAGATAAAGAATATAGTTTCCTGCACCGCATCCTAAATCAATAATTTTGCATGGCTTTATTATCTCTTTTTCTACCAAATTAGTGAGAATCTGAGGCGGGTTCTTAATATTCCAAGGAATTATATCAAGTGGCATAGTGCTGTAAATTCTATTCATTTGATCTTTAATCATAAAAAAATATCCTAATTTACATCAAAGATAACGCTCAAGGTCACTGGCGTGGTGGAGCGCAGCGGAACCACGTCCAGTGCAGCGCCTCGTTAGACTTTCTTTGTGGGTAACCCAAGCCAAGCAAGAGGCAATTCGTTGAATTTGTAATGGCAATTTACACTGTGTATATAATCCAACACATCTTTGTATGCCGGTTTTTTGAACCAGTCATTCAGCACATAGACATATTCGACTTTTAATCCCAAGGGAGCAACCAATTTGAGATACTGTTTACGCTTAAAATCGCAAGTCTGTAATTTCTCATCAACAGATCCTGCTACCTGTTGATACTTGACTTCAATAATAAACAAGGTCTCACGAACGATAACAAGCATTGCATCATCCGGTAAAAGTTTTTTGGAAAGCATATTCTGCCAGTTGACTTTAGACTCATCAAGAAACCTATAAAAATCGTATTTTTTGAAGCACCGGGCAACTAGTTTTCCTTCAAAGAATAATCCCATGCCAGCCTTGTTGGGTATTTTGGCAACACTATATCCCGGAATTTTTTCTAAAAGTTTCTGAAAGTCAACTTTACTTTCAAAGTTCAACCCAGTAAGTGTATTAGCTCCACCTAAACCGCCTGTTTTCATCAAAACACCTCCGCAAAATCAAAGGAAGACAATCTTTTTTTAATTGCCATTTCAAGCCGTTTTGAAGACAAACCTACAAACTCATCTTCTAATTCACAACCAACAAATTTTCGTTCCAGCAATATGGAAGCAACGCCAGTTGTTGAACTGCCGGAGAATGGATCAAATACCAAATCACCTTCTCTTGTGCTTGCCAAAATAATTCTCTTCAGGAGTTGGACGGGTTTTTGAGTTGGGTGTTTTCCGAATTCTTTCTCATCGCCATTTGGGGCCGTCATAGACCAAACGGATTTCATTTGCTTGCCAGCGTTAATTTCACGCATTTTATCATAATTGAAACAGTGTTTTGATTTCTCATTTTTAGCAGCCCAGATGATTGTCTCTGTGGAATGCGTAAAATAGCGACAAGATAAATTGGGAGGAGGGTTAGGCTTTTCCCAAGTGATGTCATTAAGAATTTTCATACCCATTTGCTGCATGGCATAGCCAACAGAATGAATAACATGCTGTGTTCCAGAAACCCAAATAGTACCATTGGGCTTTAGAACTTTTTGACATCTTGACAGCCAAGTCATATTAAATTCATGATTAATTTCAGGGCCATTAGATTTGTCCCATTGGCCTTTATCAACCTTAACCATTTTTCCTGCATGACATGTAATGCCCCCGTTAGATAAAAAGTATGGCGGGTCGGCAAAGATTACATCGAACTTTCCTTCAGGATATTTTTTGATGATCATCTCCATAAACTCAATGCAATTGGCCTGATAAAGCCATACTCCAAATTCATCATTGTGAAACACGCATTGATTTGGTGAGTATTCGGATCTTTCCATAACCATCAAGGGTAAAGAATGGTTCTCTTCTGTTCCTTGGTATTTCATAACGTTACCTATCTAGTTTATAAGTTGCTTCTTTTTATAGAAGATTATTCTATAGTCAGCGATTCTAATAGTTCTTTAAGCCCTATCCATGACATGTTTCTTCCTTGGCCTGTTGGATAATTAACATCTTCCTGCCCCCAGATCCACTTATAGGCTTTTAAAAGAGCTTCTGGATTTTCGCCTATTGGATTGTTCAAGGCAAGAGAATTCAGAATATCATCAGGGTCTTCACCGTGATAGACCCTCTCAAATGCTTTAAGGATTTCAATAGTAGCAACCTTATCTGCTTTGGCTTTTTCAGTCAAATCTTCGTGTATTTGCTTATGCGATATTTGCCATAGAGTTTGCTCTACTGGATTATAAATGAAGACGAAAAAATCCTCTTTGCGCATTTTTCCCCATGCTTGTTTCCCACCGGGTTTCACAATCACAATTTTTCTTCCATCATTAATATCCTCAACCTCGTATCCACGATAGGGTATTTCTTCAAGTCTTTTTGCAAATTCATTCCGTTCGGCATTTTTTATTCTTAACTGTTTAATATCTATTGAATGTTTGTATATGTTTCGTCTTGTCGTTGCCATATCTATTCTTTCCTTGTGCTAACGACCAGGGTTGAGCCGCTGGGCGGGTGCGGGAAAGAGCCTTTGCCACAACTCCCACTGAAAGCGCGTGGAGCAGTCGAATTGGCGCGAGATTAGCCCAGTCGGCTCCAACCCGTGGTTAGGCCGCTCTGCCCTGAATTTGACGCTCTACTTACCATGCGTGGCGAGGCAACCAGTGCCTCGCCACGTCAAAGATCAATACTCCAGCAACTTGGGCAGCTCTTTGGCCTGAGCCACCCAATCCTGCACCATATCGAGGGTGGGTGCTCGACCTGCTAGTCTCTTTTGAGCGTTTGTCTCCAATAACTTGGTGTGCAAGTTGTCTGGACGGCGAGTTGCCAGTTCTTTGGCTGTGTCCACGCCAGCCTGTTCCAGCAGATCAGAGAAGACTCCACCGATACCCCGAACGCGAGCCAAGTCCGCCCGGTTAGCTAGTTCCAGGATAGCCCGTGACTCCACGCCTGCATGCTCAGCCAATGCCTTTCGTCCAGCGGGTGTCTGGGCTGTTCCGAGGAACTGATCGCTATTGTAGATCCCTTGCTCCTTCAGTTTAGCCTCTAGTTCGGTGTACATACCTTTGAGTTTGCCGATTGAGATAGCCATCGTTGTCTCCTTTCAAACATGAATTGTGAGTGGGCTACTTCTTGCCCAGGATACCTCCCAGTCCCTGAGCGAGATTCCCTACGCTTTTCGCCGATCCAGCACCGCCCAACACGCTGTCAATTTGCCCAGCGATGGGAGCCGGGATCTTTTCCTTGAGAAAGCCGATAACCGTTTCCACAGCTGTCTTGGCCTTCTCTTCGGAAAGACCGGTTTTCTGCGAAACCAGCTTGACCAATTCATCCATTGTTCTCACCTCCTTTCCAGTCGAGCTATCGTTGATCTTATGCCACTGACAGTTCAGCAGTGCAGTGTGCGCAGCGGGTGGCCTTGATTTGGATAGTGGACAGACAATATGGGCACTCTTTCGTCGTCAGTTCGGCAGGTGGTGCATCCTCTTCCCGCTTCAGTCGGTTGATGCTGCGGATGAGCAGGAACATCACCAAGGCGACGATGATGAAGCTGACGATGGCATTCATAAACACACCATAGTTGACCGTCACTGCGCCCGCCGCCAGTGCGTCGGCCAACGATGCGTAGGGCGCAGTCGGGGAGCCTGCCTTCAGTAACATGAACAGGTTGGCAAAGTCTACACCTCCCAACAGCAAGCCAACGGGAGGCATGATGATATCGTCAACCAGTGACTTGATTGATGATTGTGCCGAAAGCAGCACCGATGATGATGCCCACGGCCATATCAACCACGTTCCCACGCATAACGAATTCTTTGAACTCTTTCAACATGTTGGTCTCCTCTCTCGATTTGATTCTCACTGGGGGCCAGGCCAATCAATCACACCCGCCGACCACCTTTGAGTTCATCTTGCAACGCCTCAAGTTCATCCCACTTGCCAGCAACTGCCAGACCCGCCTGCTCCGGCCAGGTGCCAGGATCCGCCAACGCGGCAAGACCGGCCTCTGTGAGAATCTGCCTCAGCTGACTCAGATCGCTCACAGCCAGTTGAGGAAAGGTCGTGATGCCTGCCGCCCGAAGCACACTCGATATCTTTGGCCCAATCCCCTCGATGCGCTTCAAGTTATCCGGCGTAGGTGGCGCTGACTTTGCTACAGGCACGGCTGCTTCAGCGACACGAACAGGCGCTACTGCCTCAGCTTTGACTGTTGGGACGGCCTCTTCCTCGCGGCGACTGCGCAGCCACCACCAAAACAACAACCCTA
>JAHYJE010000042.1 GCA_019429105.1 Syntrophobacterales bacterium | reverse complement strand
CAATGCTTCTATCGGGAATACGGTTTTTCAAGCAGTTAGAACCAGATTATGAACATTAAACTTCGTTTTCCCGCTTAAAATCATTGCGGGAATGACAGAATGTGAGAGTTTTGCAATTGCCTCTATTTACAAAGCTTTTTCGAAAACTTTGTGGACGCGCTGAAGCGCGTCCTGCCAATTTGCGACGGCAGGCCGACAGGGGGCGCGCTATACCCTGATCAGCATCGCGTCTCCCTGGGCGGCGCCGGAGCAGATTCCGCAAACGCCAAGCCCGCCGCCCCTTCTTTTGAGCTCATAGGCGAGGGTCATCAGGATCCTCGCCCCGGTGGCCCCGATCGGGTGGCCGTAGGCGATGGCGCTGCCGTTGACGTTGACTTTGGCAAACATCTCCTCTTTGGACATCCCGAGGATCGGCTGGGCGCTGACTAGAACGACCGCAGCGAACGCCTCGTTGATCTCAATCAGCTTGAGCTGTTCCAGCGTAAGCTCATTTTGCTCCAACAGTTTTTTGATCGCGAGCCCCGGCACTGTGGCGATATCCTTCGGCGGCTGGGAAACCTCCGCGTAATCGAGGATCGTGCAGAGGGGCTTGAGCCCCAGTTCGGCCGCCTTCTCGGCGCTCATCAGCAGGCAGACATCGCCCCCGTCGTTTATCCCGGGGGCGTTTCCGGCGGTCACGCTGCCCGGTCCGCCGGTGACGGCGCTTTTATGATTGAAGACCGGGGGCAGGGCCGCGAGCCCCTCTATTGTCGTCTCGGGACGAGGGCTTTCGTCTTTGTCAAAAACGGCGGTTTTTTTCCCGCTTTTTATCTCAACCGGGAAGATTTCGTCAGCGAGCCGACCGGCCTGGAGCGCCGCCGCCGCGGCTTGCTGCGAATGGAGCGCCCATTCATCCTGCGCTTGGCGGCTGACCCCGAATTCGTCGCCCACCTCGGAGCCGTGGATGGCCATGTGGCGGTTGTAGAAGGCGCACCAGAGCCCGTCGTTTACCGTCAGATCGACGGCAGGCCGGGAGGGGAGGCCCATTTTGACTCCCCAGCGCATGTCGGGCAGGGCGTAGGGGCCGTTGCTCATGCTCTCCTGCCCGCCGGCGATGCAGATCTCGGCCCGGCCGAGCTGGATCATCTGGCAGGCGAGATCAATCGTCTTGATCCCGGAGGAGCAGACCTTGTTTACCGTGATGCTGGGGACCGACTCCGGGAGCCCGGCGAGGATGGTCGCCTGCCGGCTGGGAACCTGGCCGCAGCCGGCGGGGACGACCTGTCCCATGAAAACGTAGTCGATCTCTTCCGGCTTTACCTTGCCGGCGGTGCGACGGAGCACCTCCTTGATCGCCAGAGCGCCCAGTTCCGGAGCGGTGAAGCCCTTCAGCGCCCCGCCAAAACGGCCGTACGGCGTTCGGCACGCCTCGACGATTACCACCTTGCGCAGGCCGGGGGCCGCCTTTTTCTTACGTCCCATTGTCGAAAAATCCGGTTGGCGTTTTCCGTATTCGGCGATCGGGGCATGGGCATATTTTTCGGAAAGTCGCTGTTCTATTTTCTGGGGGATCTTTTCCATGGCTGTTCTCCTGTTTTATATGAAAATAGAGTTTATACTAACAATATCTGCGTCTTACAACGCATAACTTTTGGGATTTGCGAACGCGACAAAGCGTGTTCCTCCATTGTGCGCTACTTTTCCGGATGGGCGATCTTCGCCACGAATTCTATCTCCCGCGGCGCCTTGTAGGAAGAGAGGTAAGTGCGGCAATGCTTCAGCAGCTCCCGCTCCTCAAGCTGCACGTCCGGTTTTTTGACGACGAGCGCCTTGACTGTTTCTCCCCGGAGCAGATCCTCCTTGCCGACGACGAGCGCTTCCTGAACGGCGGGGTGGAGATTCAGCACGTCTTCGACCTCGCGGGGATAGACGTTGAAGCCGCTGGTAATAATCATCCGCTTCTTGCGGCCGGTGATGAAGATGTAGCCGTCTTCGTCCATCCGGGCGAGATCGCCCGTCGCAAGCCAGCCGTCTTTGATAACCTGGGCGGTCGCCGCCTCGTCCTTGTAATAGCCCTGCATGATATTTTCACCCTTGAGGATCAGCTCGCCAACCTCTCCCCGGGGGAGTTCCCGCCCCGTTTCGTCAACGATCCGGGCTGCGACTCGGGGTATGGGAATTCCGATCGAACCGGGTTTCTGAGGCATGTCCAGGCGGCTGAAGGAGGAAACCGGCGAGGCCTCGGTCAGACCGTAGCCCTCCATGATCCGGACGCCGAATTTCTTTTCGAAAAGCGGAATAAAATCCGCCGGCATTGCCGCGCCGCCGGTGATGCAGACCTTCAGTGAAGCCAGCGAATAGCCGTCCGCCTTGTCGTAGAAGACCATGCCGAGAAAAAGCCGGGGAACGGCAGCGATGTAGGTGACCTTTTCCCGCTCGATCATGTTGAATATTCCTTCGAGGGTGAAGCGTTCCATGAGCACCACGCCTGCGCCGATCCGGATTGGCGAAATCATGTTGGCGACGGCGCCGAAGGAGTGAAAGAGCGGGATCACGGCAAGGCCGATATCCGTTTCATCGCTGTTGACCACTGTGCGGAGGAGTTCCGACTGGGTGTAGAGGTTCTGGTGGGTTAAAACAGCGCCG
The DNA here is from genome assembly GCA_019429105.1 of Syntrophobacterales bacterium. NCBI lineage: Bacteria > Pseudomonadati > Thermodesulfobacteriota > Syntrophobacteria > Syntrophobacterales > Syntrophobacterales bacterium. The sequence continues at coordinate 18,666 of JAHYJE010000042.1, read as the reverse complement.
CGGGGCTTTCCGGTAAGCCCGGAGGTGTAGATCATCGCCGCCGGATCGTCGCCTGTCAGCTCGGGAATGGCGATCGTGAAGGGGCCCTTGGCGATAATATCCCGCAAAAGGGAGGATTCTTCCGGGGGGCCGGTTGTTATAACATGCTGACATAACGGCACTTCCGCGCTGATATCCTCGAAACGCCGCGCCATGTCCCTCTGGGTGATCAGACAGCGGGAGTCGCTGTTCCCCATCAGGTAGCCAAGCTCATGGGAAGTGGACTGCGTGTGCAGGGTGACGGCGACGCCGCCGATCTTCTGGACGCCGAAATAGGCGATCACGAACTCAGGGCAGTTCGAAAGCATGATCGCCACCTTGTCTCTCTTGCCCAAACCCAGTGAGCGCAAATGGTTGCCCAGGGCGCAGGCCGCTTTTTCCAGCTCCAGATAAGTCAGCCGAGCGTTGTTGCCGATGAACGCCGTCCGCCCGGCATATTTTGCCGCGCTCTTTTCCAACATCATTGCCAGATTATGCATCATTTGCTCCCCTTGATAATGGCGAGGCGAGGTCTTGGGAAAAGGGCCCCGGGTTATCTTCCCCGCGAAAGCGGAAATACGGAAGATCGCGAAAAGACATGAGCAGGAACATGGGGCTTCGCCGTTAGCAGTTATTAATTTGTGAAAAATCCACGCTCCCCATAGCACAGGAGGCAAAAATATTACAGCAAAATTCGCAGGGAAAAGACTGTTTTTCCTTGCTTTGCCGATTCGTTTTTTCTATAGTGACTGCGCCTTGCTGGAGGAATGTCGGCTCGGATCATGGAAGGCTGCAAGGTGTTTATCACAGGGAGGGGCGCGCTTTGCCGCGTCCGTAAAGTTTGGCTTAAAGGCAAACGGTCAGATAGCAACGACAAAGGAGGGTAAAAGATGAAAAAAGCGATTGTTATGGTGGTGGTTGCTTTATTATGGAGCGCCTCGGCAGTTTTTGCCGCCGGTCTTCAGGTGGGGGAGAAGGCCGCGGACTTCAAACTGAAGGATCCGACCGGCAAGGAATACTCCCTGGAGCACCCGCAGTTCAAAGGCAAGGTTCTGTACATCGCCTATGTCGATCCGGACGAGAAGGACACGAACAACCATGTGGAAGACGCGCTGAAAAAGGAGAAGGATGCGGGTGGCCTCGACAAGATGCGTTACGAGGGGTTCGGGATCGTCAATCTCAAGGCGAGCGCGATGCCCAATTTCCTGATCAAGGCGGCCATCAAGAGCAAACAGAAGAAGACCGGCGCCATCATCCTCCTCGATGACGACCAGGCGATTCTCAACGAGTGGGGACTGAAGGATGACGCCTCCGACATAGTCATCCTGGATAAGGAGCGCATCTGCCGCTTCAAAAGTTCCGGCAAGCTTCCCCAGGAAGAACTTGTGAAGATGATCAATATTATTAAGGAATATCAGGAGAAGTAGAACGTAAACGCATAATCGGCGCCCGATGGCGGAGAGGCTTTTGCGTGCAAGCTTCTCCGCCGTTTTTTCTGTGGTTTTTTATTAATGTTGGGTATAACGAGATGCAGGAAAGGCGAAGGATAGCGGTTGTAATCCCCAAGTACGGAACGGTCGGCGGGGCGGAAGGGTTTGCCGCGGAGCTGACCGAGCGGGTTGCATGTCATCCGGAGTTCGAAGTCCATGTCTTCGCCAACCTCTGGGTTTCCTCATCCAAGCGGTTGACCTTCCACAGGGTGCCGATCGTAAAATTTCCCAGATCACTCATTTCGCCGAGCTTTGCCTTTTTCGCCGGGCGCCGCATCGCCGCGGCGGGCCCCTTCGATATAGTCCACACCCATGACCGGATATTTGCGGCGGATGTCTATACGATGCATGGCATTCCCCACCGCTGGTGGATTCGGGAGGTCAGAAAAAAAAGGCTGAGCCTGTTCGACCGCTCGCTGGCCGGCGTCGAGGATCAGCTTGTCCTGCGCGGCGGGTGCAGTCGTTTCCTGGCGGTCTCGGGCCTGGTCCGGAACATCTTCCTGGAAGAGTATCCTGTGGATCCGTCTCTGGTGCGCGTTATTCATCCCGGCGTTGACAGGGAGCCGTATGAGAAGATGAACCGCGACACATGCCGTCAGACGATCCGGGGGCAATACGGCATCGGTCTCGACGAGCCGCTGATACTTTTCGTCTCCATGAATTTTGACGTCAAGGGACTTGATTACCTGCTCGGGGGATTGTCTCTTCTCCGGCGAAGCAATCCGGACGCATCCTTCAAGCTCCTCGTGGCTGGCCATGGCGACGAGAAAAAATACAGGCATCTTGCATCCGAACAGGGTATAGCCGATCGGGTGATCTTTGCCGGCGCCGTGGAGCGCGAAAAACTCCCTGAATTCTACCTTGCCGCCGATCTCTACGCAATGCTTTCCCGTTTCGACACCTTCGGGATGGTCGTCCTCGAGGCAATGGCAGCGGGGCTGCCGGTTCTGATCAGCGGTCGGGTGGGCGCAAAGGATCTTGTGGAAGAGGGAGGGAACGGGTTTGTTATTGAAGAGCCCGCAAACAGCGACCTCGTCGCCGATAAAATAGGGATGCTGCTTTCCCGCGAGCTGCGCGAGGGCATGCGAAGGGCAGCGCTTAAAACGGCGGCGGCGAACTCCTGGGATGTCGTTGTCAATAAAGTACTTAATATATATCGGGAATTATTGAAAGATCAGCGCTTCGTCAACTCGAAGATGCCGCATCCGTAATGGCAGCCAAAATTATTGTTGATGGCGGCGGTGTCGAGTGCCGCATTGGCGATAAATTCCCCGCCGTCGCTTATATACGCGAACGAGTCGAGGTGATAATATTGCTCAATGAGATTCAGTAGATAGGATAACGAAAAAACCCGGTGGGCGTTGAACTCGATCCGCTGCTCCCCGATAGGTACCGAAAAATAGAATTTGCCGTTTTTTTTCAGCATGCTGGCCATGTTTTTCCAGCCGGGGAGATGTCCCTCGTAATCAACCGGATCGCCATAGCGGCCAAGGCCGAAATGTTCCAGGGCGTGCAGGCAGGAAAGCGAGTCACAGTAGTCGGCCATGGAAAAATCCTTCGCGGAGAGATCGGCGCGGGCAAAGCGGATGCTGGGGATGGGGATATGGAGGTCGCGGACGTCCAGAACCTCTATCTCCCGGAACGATGCCACGTGGGCGACGAAGCCATCGACACGGGAGCCGACATCCACATGTTTTTCCGGCTTATTCTGGAATATTTTGCGGGCGACGTACAAATCCTGGTAAAAGTAGTGTTCGGCAAGGACGCCGCTTTGCTGATCCTTTTCCTGAAGGCAGGGGTAGATTTTCCCGAACGGAAAGGTTTCCCGGGACAAGGCCGCCTGCCGCCGGATTGTGGCATATTCACTTAAGAATGCAGGCATTTTTTTGATAAACGTGAAAAGCGGCATTCCCTTGATGATAACATTCAGGTGCATTTGAACTCCTTTACAAAACAAGTGGCCGTGTATTTCTATGGGTGATCATAAAGGGCGGTCAGGTTCCTGTCAACGAAAAACAAAGAGGTTTAAAAAAGTTGACAAGTAAAAGATAATGGACGAAAGTGCCTCCCTGCATCGGAAAGGATTACTGGTTTGTTGATCCCTCACACGCCAGTACGGCAGCATGGCTTATTTCTGAAAGACCGGTGGGGAGAGAAAATTAATGACACGGATTGTAAAAAAGATAAATCGGTTTTTCCCATGGAGGAAGTGGCTCAAAAGGCAGCGTCAAAGGAAATAGATTGCGAAATGGGAAAAAGATGGAAAACCTCTGCCGCCCCCTCACGAGGTCAAACAGCTGATGCTCCAATATTATTCGGAGAGATTCAACCTGGATGTTTTGGTTGAGACAGGCACCTATTACGGTGAGATGGTTGAGGCCATGCGGGGAATATTCAAACATATATACTCTATAGAGCTCAGCAGGGAATTGTATGAAAAAGCAAGAAAGAGATTTAACGGGGAAAAACACATAGAATTGATCTGGGGCGACAGCGGCGTCGAGCTGGAAAAGATCATGGGTAAACTGGATCAGCCGGCGTTATTCTGGCTTGATGGACACTACTCTGCCGGGGAAACGGCCAGGGGTGATAAAGACACGCCGATCTATGAGGAGTTGAATCACATCTTGAATGCCAAAAACCGTAGGAATGTAATCGTTATTGACGATGCACGCCTTTTTGGAGGGGATCCCGCGTATCCGGGCAGGGAAGAGCTTTTTGCTTTTATTAAATCGAGAAGACCTGATGTGAATATTGTCGTACAGGGCGATAGCATAAGAATAACGCCGGAACTTTAACCTGACTACGCTGGAGAAAATGAGATATTTAAATTTAATCAATAACATCTCCAACTGGCAGCTCTACCTTGCTGCAAAGTTCGGGATGACGGCGGCTGACCCTCTGCGGTTCGTTACCCGCCGGGGGATCCATGTAGAGGTGCCGCGCCGGCTTGTGCAGACCTTCAAAGAGCTGTTCATGGATGAGTGCTATATGAGGGGGTTGGGACATTCGGTGCCGAAAAACCCAACAATAATCGATATCGGGGCTAATGCGGGGTATTTTTCGCTTTTTGCGCTGTCCCGTTTTCCCGGCGCCCGTGTTTTTGCCTTCGAGCCTCTGCCGGCAAACTTCCAGCTTCTGGAGCGCCAGCGGCTGCAGAACGGCAAGGCGGAGTTTACCTGTGTCCAGAAGGCCGTCTCCGGAGAAGCGGGCAAACTCAAGCTTGCCTATGACGCCAAAGATTCCTTTTCCACCTCGGCCACTTTATTTGCAAGTGATCCAGGACAGTTGGATGAGATCAATGTCGAAGCCGCGACGCTGCATGATATTTTTTCCGAATTCGGAATAGAGAGGTGTGATCTTCTCAAAATGGATTGTGAAGGCGCCGAGTATGGTATTTTGTATCGCTGCACTCCGGAAGACCTTGCACGGATCTCGCAAATTGCGCTGGAGGTTCATAGCGGGCAGCAGGAGGATGAAAATATCGACGCACTGGAGGCCTTTTTGCGGGCCAGTGGTTTTCAAACCAGAAGGCGGCCGGTTGGCATGCTCTGGGGATGGAGGGACGAGCGGTGAGGGGGGAAAGCCCACTTTCGGTCGCGATCATTGCCAAAAATGAGGCGGAAAACCTCCGCGCTTGCTTAGAGAGCGTTTCCTTTGCCATGCAGATTGTCGTTGTCGATTCGGGAAGCACCGACGATACGATGCGGATCGCCACTGATTATGGCTGCGAGACATATCAGGAAAAATGGCGGGGCTTCGGTCCCCAGAAACAACTGGCGATAGAACGCTGCAAAGCGCCCTGGGTGCTGCTGCTTGATGCCGATGAGCGAATTCCGGCGGAGACCGCTCGGGTTATTTTTGACGTGATTAACAGCGATAAAAATAATGTAGGTTGCAGCTTTCCCCGGCGGAATTATTTCCAGGGTCGATGGATAAAACATGCAGGCTGGTGGCCGGACAGGATCGTTCGCCTTTTCAAGAATGGAAGCGGGCGGATGGACGGGGCGATGGTCCATGAAGCCGTCGTTGTAACCGGCGAGATAGAGCATCTTGACGTTCCGATAGACCATTACACGGAAAGTCGCCTGGATAGAATCTTAATGAAGATCGATAATTATTCTACGATTGGCGCGCAGGAGGCCTTCGCGGCGGGCCAGAGGGCGACGATTGGGGGCGCCTTTATACGGGCGAAACTTACCCTTGTGCAGGATTATCTGCTCCGGGGCGGTTTCCTGGATGGTCAACAGGGGTTGACGCTCGCCGTGACCGACTCGGTAAACAAATTTTTTAAATACGCGAAGCTTGCCGAGCTGAGCCGCGAGGTCAAAGGGCGCCGTCAGGACGGTGGGAAACAAACATAAAAATGGCTAATTCAGGTGCTCTCGTCAAAAGTTTTTTAAACCGTCATGCTGGCGAAAACGTTATCAAAAACTACTTAATAATACCGAATTCATGGTCAGGCCCGGAATGACAAAAGAGGCAAATTAGGACTTTTGACGGGGGCATCAATGCTGGCTTTTTGCGAGTTCAGCATATCCTGGCGGACTTGCTCTGCCGGCAAGAGTTTGTCAAGGTTGAAAGCGTATGGATATATCGATCATCATCGTCAACTGGAATACCCGTGAATTGCTGAAAAACTGCATCGCTTCGATCAAAGAAAACGTCCGGGGGCTGGCCTGCGAAATTATTGTGGTTGACAACGCCTCGGCGGATGGCAGTGTCGCGATGCTTCGGGAGGAATTTCCTGAGGTTGTCGTGATCGAAAACAGCGAAAACAGGGGCTTCGGCGCCGCGAACAACCAGGCACTGCGGATCATGCGGGGGCGCTATGCGCTTTTGCTCAATTCCGACACGGTTCTTTGCGAACACGCCGTCGATAGGTTGTTTGCCTGCATGGGGGACCATCCGGATGCGGCGATGGTCTGCGGCCAACTGCTCAACGCCGACGGCAGCAAGCAGAACTCCATCGCCAGTTTTCCGAATTTGTTTACGCTGCTTATGAACACCTCGCTGCTCGAATATCTTTTCCCGGCAAGATTTCCGAGCAAGCGTTACAATCACAAGGGTCCTCTGGAGGTTGACTCCTGCATCGGCGCCTGTCTGATGGTTCGCAAGCAGGCGATCTATGAGGTCGGGATGTTCGACGAGCGCTATTTTTTCTTTTTCGAGGAGACGGATTGGGCGCTTGCGATGCGCAAGGCGGGGTGGAAGAGCTACCTGTTGCCGGAGGCGCAGATATACCATCTCCAGGGGCAAAGCATCGGCGGGAACATCAAATCAAGAGTGGAATTCTACCGTTCGCGCTATCAATTTTTCCGGAAATGGAAAAACCGTCCCGTTTATCTGCTTTTGCGCTTTGTCATAGTCGTGCGCCTTTTTATAAACTGGGTTCTGACGACCTGCGGCACCCTTCTGACGCTCGGGTTGAATAGAGAATTGCGCGATAAATTCGTGGTCTATGGAAAGCTTTTGGCCATGCATCTGATGGGGGGGTTGTGAACGGGAAAATGCCCTCAAATGTGTGCATTTGGTGGTACAGCATTGGGTGTAACGGAAAATTTTCCGCGTCAGTAAAAATAAGGTGAGCCGATGAGCTGTTATGCCGCTGGGGTGGAACTGCCGGACGTTTCTGTTGTTATCGTCACATACAATACGGCGGACCTGATCGGGGAGTGCCTTTCTTCCGTGGAGCGGGATGAAGGTCCGGCGCGGGAGATCTTTGTCGTCGATAACGCCTCGACGGACGGAGGCGCGGAGCTGCTGTGCAATAGTCATCCGGAGATAAACTTGATCGCAAATAAGGAAAACCGCGGATTTGCCGCTGCCAACAACCAGGCTCTTCCCCTCTGCCGGGGGCGATATATCTTCTATCTCAATCCGGACACGAAACTGGCCGCCTCCGATGTGTTTCAGAAATGCGTCCGGTTTATGGACGTCAATCCGCATATTGGCCTCGCCGGCGTCAAATTGGTAAATCCCGATGGGAGTTTGCAGGAATCGGTATCTTACCGCTATCCGGGAGAAAAGTTGACCCGAGGGGAGGTTGCCCGATTGAAGGGAGAGATCGCCTGTGTTATGGGCGCTGGCATGATTGCCCGTGCCGATCTTGTCAGAAAGCTCGGTGGTTTCGACGAAAGCTTTACACTGTACGGAGAAGATCAGGATCTCTGCTTGAGGATAAGAAAAGCGGGTTATGAGATTGGGTTTATCGAAGGCGCCGTTGTTCTTCATTATGGGGGACAGAGTGAAAGGCTTTCACTGCCTGCCGAGGTATGGAGAAAAAAGACTTTCGCTGAGTACCATTTTTATCGTAAGCATTACTCTTCGCATAGCGTCGCCCGGATTCGCAGAGCCGATCTGCTGAAAGCTCGTTATCGGCTCTTAACGCTTGGGATTATGAAAATGTTCGCAAAGATAAATACCGAGGCGGACGAAAAAATGGTTAAATACCGGGCGATCTGCAATGCCCTCGAAGAGCTAAAGCAAGATGAGGTGATTGATGGAAAGAGCTGAAAAACATTGCATCCTCTGCGACAGTTCCGCGAGAAGCCTTCTTTTTCAACAGGGGCAATGGAGCGTTTACCGCTGCAACGGCTGTGGGTTAGGTTTTCTGGATCCGCGACCTGATCCTGATGAATTGAACGAGCTTTACCGGAGCGGCTATTTTGACAGCCATTACAACGAGGGTTTGAAAATCGATTCACCGGAAATGGCAAGGCGTTTGTCGCAGGAAAAGCATCGGCTGCACTTCTTTGGTGGAATAAAGGCATCGGGGAGGGTTCTCGATATCGGCTGCGGTATGGGCTATTTCCTCCACGCCTGTCGGCGCGCCGGTTACAAGGTGGAGGGAATGGACATATCTACCGACTCGGCTGCTTACGTCCGCAATACACTGGGGATTCCCGTTACCGTTGGGATTGTTGACGATGTCGAGTATCCTCCGGAGTCGTTTGCCGTCATTAGCATGTGGCATTTTCTCGAACACGCGCGCGAGCCGGTGAAATACCTGCAGAAGGCCCATCGCTGGCTGAAACCGGAGGGAATACTCGTTGTCGACGTTCCCAATTATCAGGGAACGGATGCACAAAAGATGTGGGACAGTTGGGTCGGCTGGTCGCTTCCGTATCACTTTTATCATTTCACGCCGGATACCCAGAAACAGCTCTTTGCCAAATACGGGTTCGATACTGTGCGCAGTAAAAATCATCTTTCCGAATACGTCAAGGAGAAGCTCGACAGGACCATCTTTATGAGACCATTTTCCAGAATGATTGCCCGCCGTTATTCCGGGCACAGTTATGCGGTCGTCGCTAAAAAGAGAGACGGGCAACAAGGGTGAGGTTTTCATGAATACAAAAGGCGGCTATCTCAACGAAGCGCTTGAAGGCGGCGAGTTTCGTTTCGCGAAGCTGGCTCTTCCGGATATTGACAATCGGCCCGTTATTGATGCCAATGTGCCGGAGATCGTCGAACAGGAAATCTGCCTTTTTCATAAATCGGTAGAGAAAGCGGATTATTACACGGAAGCGTTGGACAAATATATTCGCGCGGGAATGGCGGATCGATTGTCTGCGCCGGTTGTCCGTTTTGCAGATGGCGAGTATGCCTTCTACAATTTTACCCTGGGCTGCAACGGCCTTTACAAACAGGCGGAATCCGTGGCTGCTATCCGGCGTGCGATGCCGATGCACATTGATGCGTTAAAGAAACTTGCTCAAATAGGCAGACTGGCGCCGATGGTTTTCCCCGGCAACATCGAACCGGCCCAGGGAAAAAGTCTGTTGTCATTTTTGAAAAGTTTCAAGAAAACGCCTACGGCCTCTTCCTTCTGGGATTTTCTCGGGCTCAACGAGATAAGCATAAACGGGAATAACTATCTGCCGTTTTATGCCGTCTATGCCTATCTGACTTCGGAGGCGTTTGCCCGGGCGGTGGACGGCAAAAAATTGTGTATCTTGAATTCAGAATACAATGAAGAGATGTGCTGCAACTGGTTTGCCGTTTTTTCGAGCCGACCGGAGATCGTTTTTACAGAAATCCCCGCTGAATATGTCGCCACGCGCTGGGACAAAATCAGGGAGGATGTTCTTGGAAAGGTGCCGGCCGATGTCGAGATCTGTCTTGCCGGAGCGGGAGTCGGCGCGTTGATGATCTGTGTCGATGTTGCCGACCGTTACTCCATTCCCGTGATTGACGCCGGGCATGTCCTGAACATGATGAACGGACGGGAGGAAAAATCGAACGGAGCCAGGATGTACACAATCAGAAAATCCCGGCGGCTTTTATCCGGCACTGCAATCTAAGATAAGCGATGGATGATCCATTAAAAAAGACCCGCAAAAAATTTCGCCAGTGGAATAACACAAGGAGGCTCAAGGCGGAGCTTGCCCGCTACGATGCCGCCTTTGAAGCACGGCGGCTCGAGGTCCCGGGTGACGCCGCGATCCTGGCGGTGATGAAAGAACGTTTTCCCCATCTTGCTCCCAAACCAAAAGGCGAGCTTTCCATCATCGCCGTCTTTCACGACTACAATTGGGAAAGCTCATCTCTGCTCCCCGCGCTGGAAAAGCTCGGGCGGGTGCGTCATTACGACTGGTTCGACGAGTTTCCCCACACCCGCCATGACTGGCGAAAGAGCCTGAAGGCGAAGATGAATCGGAATCTTGTCGAGCATGTAGGGCGCTGGGCAAAAGCGGAAAAGCCTGACGTTATTTTTACATATCTCTCCGGGGAGGTAGTTTCCCCGGAAACGATCAGCGCCTTTCGTTCCTGGGGAATTCCGCTGATTCACTTCAGCCTGAACGACAAGGAGCATTTTGTCGGCAAGGTAAGAGATGGACTTGCCTTCGGTTCGCGGGATATCTGTCCATTGTTTGATGTATGCTGGACGAGCACCGAGGATGCCATGAAAAAATACTGTGTAGAAGGAGCCATCCCTGTTTATCTCCCCGAGGGGGCCAACCCTGATATTCACAAGCCCTGCGATTGTGAAAAGACGATTGATGTCTCCTTCGTCGGCCAATGTTACGGCAATCGCCCCGAGACGATCAGTCGTTTGCAACAGGGGGGAATCTACGTCGAGGCCTTTGGATACGGCTGGCCGAATGGTCCCCTGTCCACGGAGGAAATGGTCCATATCTACTCGAAAAGCCGAATAAATCTTGGCTTCGGAGGGGTCGAGGGACATAATGAAACATTCTGCCTCAAAGGAAGAGATTTCGAGATCCCAATGAGCGGTGGGCTCTATCTTACTGAATATCACCAAGAATTAGAGCCAATATACGATCTCGGGAAAGAAATTGTTGTTTATCAAGGTTTCGACGATCTCGTGAGGGCGATTAACCGGCTCCTCGCGCATCCGGAGGAAGCCGAGGCTATCCGCGCCGCCGGGCGTCGGCGGGCCCTTGCGGACCATACCTGGGAGAAGCGGTTTGAGAAGATTTTTTCGCTGTTGAAACTTCTGCGCATTTAACAGCCCGGTGAATCCGCACAGAAGGATGTTTTTAACGGGTCATTTTTTTATTTTTGTCGGTGAAACAGCCATATAGTTGGCATTCTGAAAATTTTCCATGAAGGGGCTGTAGCTTCTGATCTCTAAACCTGTGGGCATTACTTTAGCCACCAGGAAGCCCCGATCTGTGAGAAACTGGTATAACTCCATCAGACTCGTATGAGAGTCCAGATTTGTGCCGCCATATTCAAATTGCAGAAAGTCTATGAAATCATGGTTCAAATATTCGCCGAGGCCCTTAAAAGCGTTTAATTCATGACCTTCGATATCGAGTTTTATGAAGGCTATGTGGTTTATTTTTTTATCTTTTATGTAGTCGTCCAGTCTGCGAAGCTCAATCTCTGCAAATTTGTTCATTTCTGTATTGTAGTAATGAAGATTTCTCTGATACAGGGACGCCCCTTCGCTCTTTTCTTCATCGTAAAAGATTCTGGCTGTGCCGTTGCTGTCAGATGCCCCAAAATTATTGAGAATGAGGTTGTCCGATTGAGAAAATCTATTGGTAAGTTCAGCGAAACATGGTTTTGCAGGCTCGAAGAGATGAAGCTTTATTTTAATGTTGCGGGCAGCGGCAACGCTGGTCAGCATGGTGGAATACTGTCCTACGTTCGCGCCGACATCAAAAATCACCCTTTCGGCGTCAGTTTTCTCGAATTCTTCCAGGATATTTTCAACAAAACGTTTTTCGCCGTTTTCCTCAAATTCGCCAAGACGGTTCTTCTCGATTTTGTTAAAAAGATTCCATGCCCTGTCTCTTCTCTTCCTATTTATAAAGGACATCCGGGTAAACATTTTGATTTCCTTCCGTAAATAATTAATTTTAATGATGGTCTATAATGTTTTAAGCAATGGCGGTTGCTTCTTCTCTTGGGCTGCGGCGTGTTATTGCAAACAGAGGAGTTACCCCTGCCAAAACATAACACAGAAAGAAGAAGCTTCGCTACAACTTATTCGAATTATAGATTAAGCAAATTGCCTTGGCGTAACTGAGCTATATTATTCTGCTCGCCATGTGGAATACGCTTGATTTTTGGATACATATATTGATATGCAGACCAAGCGCAGAGACCCCCGCGTGCTTATTGGAGAATATGTGAGGTAATTGCAAAAATCCTTGTCATGCCCGAAAGCAAAGCTTAATGTTCATAGCGCTTTTTCACAATTGGAGCGTGGCTCAAAGCGTCCGATAGGCGCGGCGCTCGTGCTGCTGAATGTGATCCACCGCAAAGAGATTGAGGCTATTCTTTAGACAAAAGAGGTAATTGACGGCGAATTTATTGAGGAAAAAGCAATTGGCGATTCGTCAACACTAAAGACGAGGGCGTAAGCCTGTGCCGAAAAAACGCTTTTTAATTTAAATAGTGAATGTTTCTGATTTTTTTGGCAAGCTCCCGTCCATTGGCCGGGTCTTGATAATCCAGTTGGGCGATATCGGGGATGTCGTCTGGACGTTGCCTGCGCTTGCCGCGATACGCAAAGCCTGGCCTGGAGTGGAGCTGTCCGTCCTGCTGCGGGCGGGGAGTGCCTCTCTTCTGGATGCCGAAATACTGCCACCGAAAACCTTCGAGGTTCCCCAAAGCGGAAAATCGCTTGTTAAAGACCTTATTAGTTCGTTTTCACTGATATCATCGCTTCGCCGGGAACATTTTGACCTCGTCTTCGACTTCCGGGCGGATGAACGGGGGGGGTACATGGCCTTTCTGACCGGGTCGCCCCGGCGCGCCGCCCGCTATTATCCTTCTATGCGCGGTTTGCGCAACCATTTGTTTACCCACTTGGTCGGCTGGAACGGCAAACCGCTCGCAGTTGGAGCGGCCGACCAGTCGTTGTATATCCTGCGGGCCTTCGGGATAGAAACCGAGGATGCCGTTCCCAGACTGAACCTGTCAGAAGGAGCGCGGCGGCGGGCGGCGGACATTATTGCCTCTCTGGGGCTTCCTGTTTTCCTGGGAGAGGCCGGCTTTTCAGCGGCCGTTGCGGTTGGCGGAAGCGCCGTAAAAAGCTGGATTACCCTGAACCCCTTTTCCCGCTGGTCATACAAGGAATGGGGGGCTGAAAAGTGGGTGCGGATAATCGACTGGCTGTACGCGGAATATAAAATTAAAGTGGTCATCATCGGCTCGTCCGGTGAAAAAAAGCGGGCCGAGGCGATCGTCGCCGCCTGCCCCTGCAGGTCCTTCAGTATTGCCGGCGCCACGACGCTCGCGGAGCTTGCCGGCGTTCTTTCCTACAGCCGCCTGCATGTCGGCGTAGATTCCGCCGCCCCACACATCGCCGCCGCGGTGGGAACGCCGACCGTGACGATTTACGGCCCTTCCGACTGGCGCTACTGGACGCCGCCGGGAAAAAACAACCGCGTGGTCGTATCCGGCATGTCCTGTGCGCCGTGCTCTCTCAAGGGCTGCAACGGCGGCGGAAAGAGTCTTTGCCTGGAAACGTTGGAGGTAAGCCGCGTACAAGCTGTTATCAGAGAAGCGTTGGCGATGAACTTGTAAAAAGTGAACAGTGAAAGGCCATATTTAAATAAATGGAGGTACTTTTATGGAAATCATGGCACCCGCACCATCAGCAGCTCACGAAGAGGGCAAGCTCTACCAGGTCCCGATTATGGACTTTAAACCGGACCCTGACCAACCCCGGAAGGTGATCGACCCCGACGCCCTCGCGGAGCTTGCCGCCTCGATTGCAAAGCTTGTGGTCATCCAGCCGCTGCTTTTCCGCGAGGCAGGATGTGGCAATGGGAGGCAGAAAATTCTTTTGATGTAAAAAAGATGCAGAATACCCCTTGACAAGCAAAAATGGCCCCCCTATACTCCCACCACGAAAAAGGAAGTTCTTATCAATTCAATCCAATAATTGTTTAAATCTGTAAACATAAGTAGGAATAAATAGTCAAAATGAGCAATAACCTGCAGACAGCCTTACTTTCGAAAAAGTTGACGGTAAAGCCGCTATTGAAGTGGGCAGGCGGCAAGACTCAGCTATTAGGCGAGATCATTCCCAAAATTCCCGAGAAATACGGTCGATTTATTGAACCATTTGTGGGTGGCGGAGCGGTTTTTTTTGCAGTGCAGCCTGCGGGAGGAATCATCGCCGACAGCAATCCAGAGTTAATTAATCTCTATCGTTCGGTTGCTGCTGATGTTAACGGTGTTATCGAGCGCCTTCACCGATATGAAAATACCGAAGAAATGTTTTATGCCGTTCGTGCATTGGATGCGGCCAAACTGTCCAACATCGAGGCAGCCGCGCGGACCATTTTCTTAAATAAAACGTGTTTTAACGGCTTGTACCGGGTCAATAAATCTGGCCAATTCAATGTTCCCTTTGGACGATACAAAAAACCTAAAATCGTTGATGAAGACGCACTAAATGCCGCTTCCGAATTGCTCAGAAAGACAACAATAATTTGTGGTGACTACAAAACAGTTTTAAAAGAAAACGCACAACCGGGCGACTTCATTTTTCTGGACCCGCCTTATCTGCCTGTTTCAGAGTATTCAGACTTCAAACGCTACACAAAAGAGCAGTTTTATGAAGAGGATCATATCGAACTGGCGGAGGAGGTTCACCGGCTGCATGAATTGGGCTGCTTTGTCATCCTGACAAACTCTAATCATCCTTTGGTTCATGAACAGTACCGGAAATTTGCCGTGGAGGCGGTGCAAACAAAACGGCACATTTCCTGCGATGGCAAAGGACGAACGGGAGAGGATTTGATTGTCACTGTTCTGCCCAAGCCACGTTTTAATCTACGATTAGTCCCGTCGCCGCTGCCTCGGCAAGCCATGCAATACCCTTCAACTCGTTATATGGGATCAAAAAACAAGCTGCTTAGCGAAATTTGGGCGGTTGCTTCGCAATTTCAATTTAATACGGCTCTGGACCTGTTTTCCGGTTCTGGCGTGGTCAGCTATATGTTCAAATCCCACGGTAAGGCCGTGGTAAGCAATGACTATATGGCTATGTCGGCTACTTTCGCCAAAGCCCTGATTGAAAACAACAAAATCACCTTGCCGCGCACCGAGGCGGAGGAGTTGCTTGAACCGAAAAAACCGGTTGATCGTTTCGTTGAAACCAAGTTTCAAGGACTGTATTTCAGCGATGACGATAACCGCCTGATCGACATCGTTCGAACCAATATCAAGGAGGTAAAGAATCCGTATAAACGGGCTATCGCTATGACGGGATTGATTCGGGCGTGTCTTAAGAAGCGTCCTCGCGGAATTTTTACATATATCGGCCAACGTTATGACGATGGCCGAAAAGACTTGTTAATGTCGTTTCGCGCGCAGTTTCTCGATGCCGTTGAGGTGGTTAATGCCGCCGTTTTCGATAACGGCAAGTCCAACAAAGCGCATAACGGCGATGCAATGACATTGCGGAACAGCGAGGCTGGATTGGTCTATATCGACCCGCCGTACTATTCACCCTTGTCGGATAACGAATATGTCCGCCGCTACCACTTCGTTGAGGGATTGGCGCGAGATTGGCAAGGCGTGGAAATTCAGGAACACACTATCACCAAGAAATTCAAATCCTATCCTACTCCGTTTTCATCCCGCAAGGGAGCGGCGGAAGCCTTTGACAGGTTATTTAAACGGTTCCGGAGCAGCGTGCTTGTCGTTTCCTATTCGTCCAACAGTAAGCCGACATTAGAAGAAATGGTTGCCATCATGACGAAGCATAAGCGCCATGTCGATGTTGTGCCCGTTGATTATAAATACTCCTTTGGCACTCAAGCGCACAAGGTGGGCGATAATAACAACGATGTGCAGGAATATTTTTTTGTAGGATATTGAGAGACAATGTGAATGCTAAAAGTAAGTAAAAAACGCATGATGCCGTGGTGCTTGGGAAATACAACTGTCCGCAGCCCGTTCCGGTTGCGTGATGGTCTGGTGGCATTGTCTATGTCATCGATGCAGGGCAACTTGCGTGGCCGGACACAAGAAATCGCTTTGCGCAGTTTGTTGGAAAAACAAGGCATTGTTATACTTCGCGATGATAAAACCTACAGCATAGGGCGTAAATGGCGCTCTGCCCTGAATAAACTGGGATTTCTTTACCCGGAAGCGCCGCCCGCCTCCGGCATTTCACAAAGCGAAATCGGCCCCATAGACATGATTACGAGGAACGGCTGGCGGCTGATTCGAGCCGATACCGTTCCGGCGATGCAGGAGTGTTTTTTGCGGGCGCTGGCCGCGCATTACATCCCTTCCGTATTGGAAAGGAATTTCAATTTTTCGGTATTCTCACCGCTGCGGCACACTCTGTCCGTCATGTTGGAGTTGGAGAAGTGGACAGGGGAAAGTCGTCTCAATTTTATTGAAATGGCCCTTGTAGTACAACTCACCAGCAGCGACAATGCCCTTGATGAGATTGTTGCGCAAGTGTTGTCGTTACGGGAACAACGACTTGCCGCACCCAATAAACGTAATTTCGACAGACAGAAACGCGAAGCAGCCGCCGCGCTTCACAACTACGCTGCCGGCACATTCAACGATTACGCCGACGCCAATTTGCGCTATCTCAAGGCAACAGGGCTTGTCCAGAGCAAAGGCCGCGGCATCTCGCTGGCGTCCGAGAAGCATGTTTTCATTGAAAAACTGATTCAAGATGAAGAGATTCCAGATTCTGACCGCGCTTACCTCGTAACCTTGTGCAATGGCGCACCGTTGCCTACCGATAGCAAGGATTCCTCGCTGGCCGTGCTGGACGACCTGTTGCACCAGATTAACAAGCGCGGCATTCCCTTTGATATGTCGGGAAAACCGACTGATACCACGGCAGACATAGCAATCATTCGCTACCAGATTGAAGATATTTTATCGAAACTGAGTGAAGAAGAATATGCAGTGCGGCAAGCGGGGGAATGGGAAGAGATCGCCTGTTACATGGAGCTCATCATTAAACGCCGAGGTAAAAAGACCCTTCCGAATGGCGTGGAAATCGAAGTGCCGCAGGCCGAAGCGCCTGCCTATTTTGAATGGGTGCTATGGCGCGCTTTCCTTGCCTTAAACAGTCTGGCAAACAAGCCGTACGAGGCGAGACGCTTCAAGATCGACCAGGATTTTTTACCTGTCGGCACTGCGCCGGGGAATGGCCCCGACCTGATTTTTGAATTTGAAGATTTTGTGGTCGTGGTTGAGGTTACACTCACTGATAACTCACGACAAGAAGCCGTCGAGGGAGAATCTGTCCGCCGTCATGTAGCAACTCTTGTATCCCAATATGAGACGCAATCCGGCAAGCCTGTATATGGGCTGTTCATTGCAAACCGGATAGACTCCAACACTGCAGAAACATTCAGAATCGGAGTTTGGTACACTCGCACGGATGACAAAATGCGTTTAGACATAATTCCGGCGACACTCGAACAGTTCAAAACAATTTTTGAAACCTTGTTTAAGTCTGGCCATGTTGAGGTTGGCTTTATCCGTGAATTGTTAGACCTGTGTGGCGGCTTGCGACAAGCGAATGAGGCGCCGGCATGGAAGCGGGAAATTGAAACAATCATAGGACAGAGGACTAAGCAGTTTTACCTTGATTCACTACCGTCCCAGCATTAGTCAAGTAAATTATCCTGGTCGCTGACATGTGCCGTTTATGAAATATTATATTGATGATGGTTTTAATATATTTGATTTCAAACAACAAAGTAAGGTTGCTGATAATTCAATTTCACCATTTTATTATGATATTGTAAGTAAAATTAAATTGTACAACCTGGATACATTTTCTTTTTTCAGCAATATTCCTGATAACTGCGTTGATTTGATTTTTGCCGACCCTCCATACTTTCTGTCATCTGGAGGCATAACCTGCAGTAACGGCAAAAAACAAAACGTAAATAAGGGAGAATGGGACAAGGCAAGAAGTATCAATGAGGTTCATGCCTTCAATAAAAAGTGGTTGTTGGAGAGTAAACGTATTCTGAAAGAGAATGGGACAATTTGGGTTTGCGGGACTTTTCATAACATTTTCTCGGTAGGTTTTGCCTTGCAGGAATTGGATTTTAAGATTTTGAACAATATTGTTTGGGAAAAGAAAGATCCTCCCCCGAATTTAACCAGAAAATATTTTACTCACACTTCTGAACATCTTATTTGGGCATCAAAGACGAAATCGTCAAGACACATATTTAATTATGATATGTTGAAAACCATGGCAACCGAAGAACCTATGAGGTCTGTATGGAGGGATATATGGAATTTGCCCTCGGTAAGTCGCTCTGAAAAAATATATGGCAAACATCCGACACAAAAGCCGGAAGAAGTTATTCGGAGGGCTGTAGTTGCATCAAGCAATATTGGTGATTTAGTTTTTGACCCATTCTGCGGCAGTGGCACAACGGGAGTCGTATGTAAAAAATTAAAGAGAAGATTTGTAGGTATTGATAATAATATAGAATATTTGAATATAGCCAAGAATAGATTATTAGCGATCAATAATAAAACAAATGTCCGGGAAACACAGTATAATTAACGCTTTCCCCCTTTTATTTCAAGATGATCAGCCAGCTTGCGAGTGCAAAACGCTTAAATTAAAGACCTGCCTCTCCGGTGATGCGCACGCCATCTTTTACCGCATCGTCGGGATGGGTGATGACCCGCTCGCCTTCCTTCAGGCCGGAGACAACCT
>JAHYJE010000041.1 GCA_019429105.1 Syntrophobacterales bacterium | reverse complement strand
TAACCATGACCCGCCAAAATGAGGTGCTTCATAAGGCAAGGGCAATGCTAAACGAATAATTACGTCTAAGATAATTTTGCAAAATGAATGATTACCTATGCTTGGCAATTAAAGTGGTAAAGATGGGATAAAGTAGCCGTTGAAAAGTGAGCTCTTCGCGCTCCGGGAGGGTGACAGAAAGAAGTATCTGTGACTCGCTGACCCGACACTCTGTACGTTCAATATCTGGAATCGTCTATGCCTAAGCTTCAACGAGTCTGTCCCTTTTCAAGAAAAGCCTGCAGGGAGTGCGGTATCTTCCGCGGCAGACACCTCAGCCTCTGTAAGTACCCGCAATATCAGGAACATCGTTGGAACAGGGAAGACTTGATCGCAGGCAGGCAGACGATTGAGAAACCCGTATCCACAAATGGCAGCATCAGGTTTGAGTTTCCCGATCTTCCCCAAGAAACCGGCCTGGCTGGCAAACCTTGAAGACTGCACCGAAAGGAGAAATGGATGATACACGACTTTACCTACCTGAGACCGGGAAACGTGAAAGAGGCTCTCGCGATGCTGGCGCAACACCGTGACGACGCCAAGATCATCTGCGGAGGGCAGTCTCTATTGATCATCATGCGGCAGGGCCTTGTCGTGACGGAGTATCTTGTTGACATCAAAGGGCTCGACGAACTGAACTGCCTCATCTATGATCCCCGGGCCGGCCTGAAGATCGGCGCCACGACCACCCACCGCACCATCGAAAAATCGCTCCTCGTCAAAGAAAAATACCCCGTCCTGGTCGCTATGGAAGAGAAGCTCGCCTCCATCCAGGTGCGCAACTGGGGGACAATCGGCGGCAATCTGGCGCACGCCGATGCGGCTGGCGATCCGGCTCCGGTCCTTATCGCCCTTAATGCAACGGTAACGATTGCATCGAGCGCCGGCGGGCGGTCCGTGCCCCTTGAGGAATTCTATCCGGGACTCTTTGAGACGGTTCTCTCGCCGGACGAATTGGTAACGGAGGTGCTCGTTCCTCCTCCTCCCGCGCATACCGCAACGGCCTATCAGAAATTCAACCTGCTGGAGAGCGATCAGGGCATCGTTGCCGTGGCTGTCTCGCTCGGCGTCAGCGGCGCAGGCATCTGCCAGGATGCGCGGATTGTGCTGGGCAATGCGGCTCCTATCCCGATCAGGGCAAAGAATACGGAAAAGTTATTGATCGGGAACAAACTGAACGAGGAAATCTTTACGAAAGCTGGCGAGACGGCGGGGGAGGAAGCGGATCCGGTTGCCGACATCCATGCCTCGGAAGCCTACCGGCGCCACCTGATTGCGGTGTTGACCAGGCGGATGACCAAGAAGGCCTGGGAGCAGGCCTGTCAAGTGTAGAAGGAGGTATTGCACTATGGAAAAACAACTGCTTCGCTTTTTGGTAAACGATCAGGAATATGAACTCTTCATCAATCCCAAGACCCTCCTCGTAGAGGCGCTCCGGGATCATCTGGGCTTCACGGGAACGAAGCGGGGTTGCGACACGGCATCGTGCGGTGTCTGTACGGTCATGGTCAATGGAATGGCGGTCAAGGGTTGTTCAGTGCTTGCCGTGCAGGTGAACGGCATGAATATCACTACCATCGAGGGTCTGGAAAAAGACGGGAAGCTCGATTCGGTCCAGGCTGCGTTTCTGGATGAGGGCGCCTACCAGTGCGGCTTCTGCACCTCGGGGATGATCATGTCGGCAAGGGCATTTCTGAACGAGACTCCGGCTCCGAAGGATACCATGGATATCCGCCGCGGCATCGAGGGAAACCTCTGCCGCTGTACGGGATACAACAGTATCGTACGGGCAATTGATGCCGTGGCCAAAGGCAAGTACAGGGAGGGCGCGTGATGACAGCGAATAAATATTCCGTCCTGAATACACGAGTTCATAATGTAGACGGTTATGCCAAGGTAACGGGCAGGGCAACCTATACCTTTGACGTGAAGCTGCCCGGCATGCTTTATGGAAAGATCCTGAGAAGCCCCCATCCCCATGCCAGGATCATCTCCATTGATCCGACCGAAGCGTTGAAACTTCCCGGAGTAAAGGCGGTGGTGACCGGCAAGGATACCCTGGGAGTGAAACAGGGAATCTGGAGGCGTTATCCCGAGCTGTGCGACGAGCAAATCCTGACCATCGAGAAGGTTCGTTACATCGGGGAGCCGGTGGCGGCAGTGGCAGCCATAACCGAAGAAATCGCCGAACAAGCGCTCGACTTGATTGATGTGCAGTACGAAGTGCTTCCCTTCGTTGACGATCCCATGGAAGCAATCAAGAAGGAAGCCCCCATGATCCACGAGGGTGTGGAGAGGAATGTGAATGTTACGCGCCACATCGAGTGGGGCGATGTGGAGGAGGCATTTGAGGAAGCGGAGTATGTCCGGGAAGACTGGTTCAAGTTGGGCGGCCAGGCGCACATGTGCATGGAGACGCGCGCGACCGTGGCCAGCTACACCTCCGATAAGAAGCTGACCGTCTACACCTCCACCCAGTCGCCGTATTACCACCAGGCGCTGCTGGCCGGCGTACTGGGACTGCGGGAAAGTGATATCCGGGTCATCGCTCACTACGTGGGCGGCGGTTTCGGCGGCAAGTTCGAACTGGACGCCTCACAGTTCTGCGCCTCGATCCTTTCCATGAAATTGTCCAAACCCGTGAAGATCGTCTTCACGAGAGAGGAGGATTTTGTCGCCACCAAACGGCGTACCCCCATGTACTACTATGTGCGTACCGGCGTGAAGAAAGATGGCACCTTCTGTGCGCGGGAAGCCCGGGTATTTTCGAATGGTGGAGCTTACACGGGGATGGGCGCAACGGCACTCTACCTGACCGGCTTCTTTCACTCCTTCCCATACAAGTGGAAGGCCTACCGTTACGACGGCTACCGGGTTTACACCAACAGCCTGCCCTCCACGTCCATGCGCGGTTTTGGCGCCCCGCAGGCCATGTTTTGTTCCGAGCAGCAGATAGACTGGATCGCCGCCGACCTGGGGTTGGATATTATCGAAATCAGACGAAAAAATGCGCATACCACGGGATACGAGGTCCCGGGTCAGGCCACCATCGGAAGCTGCGGCCTCAACCAGTGCCTCGACAAGATCGAACAGTGGATCAAGGACAGGGGTAAGCTCCCGAAAAACAGGGTCATCGGCATCTCCGCCGCGGGCTTCATGACCGGCGGCATCTTCAACTGGTTCGACACGCCTTATTCCTTTTCGTCGGCCGTCGTGACCATAAACTACGATGGGGTTGTGGAGCTCCATGTGGGCGCCCAGGACATCGGTCAGGGTTCCAATACCACCCTGGCCATGATCTGTGCAGAGGCGCTGGGAGTCAAATTAGAGAACATCAAGGTGCATTCCGGCGACACGGACCACTGTCCGGCAGACCTCGGGGCATGGGGATCCCGGCAAACGCTGATGGCCGGCAATGCCACCAAGATGGCCGCGGAAGATGCCAAGAAGCAGCTCCTCGAATTCGCGAGCGCAAAATTCGGCTATAACATCGTTTACGACGTCGATATTAAGGATGGATGGGTATACAACGTCGCCAGGCCCGAAAGAGGCATGCACTACGTTGATCTGGTCAAAGAGGCGCTTCGGGGCAAAGACGGCCAGCGGATTGTCGGCAGGGGTCACTACACGCCACACCGCAAGGGCATGATCTCTCCCGCCTACAGCTACATGGTGCAGGCCGTGGAGGCGGAAATCGACGCGGAAACGGGAAAAATATCGCTCCATAATTGCGTTACGGCCCACGACTGCGGACAGCCGATCAACACGCTCGGCCTGATCGGTCAACTCGAGGGTGCTGCCTCCATGGCTGCCGGTTACGGCTACCTCGAGAATATGCCCGTTGAGGATGGCAAGGTCATGAACCCAAATCTGGTTGATTACAAGATCATTCGAGCGCCTGATATGCCCGAGTGCGAGATCATCGAGATCGACACCTATGAACCGGAGGGGCCCTACGGAGCGAAGGAGGCCGGTGAGGGCCTTACGAACCCGACTGCGGCAGCCCTCGGCAATGCGATCTTCCACGCCACGGGCCTCAAGATGAAACAGGCGCCGATTATGCCCGAAATGATCGTAAATGCCTTCAAGGAAAAGAAGAAAGGGGGAGGAACACCATGAGCTTAAAATGTCCCGTTTGTGGAAAGCTGAAAAAAGATCCCGTTGACTGTGCAAGACATATGTTTGGAACGGGTGACAAGCCACACAAGGCGTGGTTCGAAGCCCAGGGATTGTCTTACATAGACCTGCTCCTTTCGCAGGCCACCGAGCCCGGCAACAAGGCATACATCGAGGTAGGCGGGCTGATCGCCAAGGCACAGCAGGGATAATCTTCAGCCGCCTTTTTTCATGATGAGAGGAAGACAATGATTATCGAAGGAAAGTTGACGGTCAAGGCGCCGATCCAGAAACTGTGGGACATGCTGCTCGATCCCGCAACGCTCGGCTCGTGCCTCCCCGGCGCTGAAGGGATCGAAAAGATTGATGAAAAGACATACGATGCCGTGGTAAAGCAGAAGGTAGGCCCCATCAAGGTTACGCTCAAATTCAGGAATGTCCTCACTGAAGTGCAACCGCCGCACCGCCTCGTGCTGGAAGGCGAGGGAGAAGATATCACCAAACTCGGCCACATGAAACAGAAAACAATCGTTGAACTCAGCGAGATCGGCGACGGTAATGTGGACGTGTCATACAAGTCCGATGTGGCTATTGTCGGCAAGCTTGCCATGTTCGGTGACCGGGTCATGAGGAGCAAGGCCAAGGACGTGGAAAAGGAGTTTACGCAGAACCTTCAGGAGAAACTCAAAGGGAAGGCGTAAGAGGACCGGTATGTCATTGCCGCAGCCCCTTTTTCTTCAATAACACCCTGGCGGGTGCGCCGTCGCCATTTGATATCTTGATCGGCAGGCAGATCATATCATATCTGCCCGCCGGTACGTCCGAGAGATCAAGACCCTCAATGATGAGAATGCCAGCGCCCAGGAGCTGCATGTGAACGTAGCGGCCGTCCTTCTTGTATCCGCCGATCGACAGGTAATCAATGCCGATGGTTCGGACGCCCCTGGCGACGAGATAATCCGCCGCATCCGCCTCGACATAAACGAATTCCTCGGTAAATGTCTCCATCCAAAGTATTTTCTTTTCCGAGTTTAGCGTCTTCAAAAGAATTCGTTCCCCCCGTCTTATCCTGTGCCTTTCAAGTTCGGCCCTTGTCACTGCGCGGGGGGCTGCGATGTCGATCACCCTGGCGGGACCGATCAGCGACGCAAAAGTAATGTCGTCGGTTCCCCTCTCCCCGTTCAGAAAATGTGCGGGGGCGTCGATATGGGTGCCGGAATGAGCGCCCATCGTGATCTGCGAAAGGTTGACCGTATCGGCCTTGTCCATGTCCCGGACCCGGTCGATCAGGACGGCTGGATCGCCCGGCCAGTGGAGCATGCCGGATTTCAGCGTCAGGGAAACATCGATCCATGGATTGTTGATCATGATGGTTTTCCTCCAGGAGGATTGTTATTCGCATATTTCGAATATTTAGGATGGCCGCATTCCGCATAAGCATTCAATTTTACATATTTGTTGAGATATTCCTGTACAGCGAAAACAAAGGCAGCATGGCTCCAGGTCAACGGCGATACGGAAACGGGCTCGCCGGTATGCGGGTGAATCTGCTCCGCGAGAACCCCGCTGGGGAGCGCCCGATCCGTAACCCACGATAGGATCTCCAACGCTTTTCCCAAATCTTCAGCCGAACCGGCCTTGGCAATATAATATTGCGCCATCCACAACGTGCAGATGATCCGGGGATTTCCCGGAAGGCGATCATCGATCTTATGATAGATATCGCCCTCGTAACGGGCAAGGCCGCCGATAGCAGTTTGGCACCAGAGTTTTTCGTGGACCTGACGCATGGTTTCCGATACCCGCTCGTCGTCGGGCGGAAAGACGCCGAAGGCGAACAGGCTGTAAAGGCTGGCATCGACCGTGTCATCGACTACCTGAGAGCCATCCTTGTTGAAGGTGATCATTCGGGCAAACCGTTTTTTCTCTTTCAGATAGAGGTGGTGGGTCAAGGCATCCTTGACCTCCGCCGCCGCGGTTTCATAACCATGCCCAATATCAGTCTCCCCGAAGGCATGGGCGAAGTTTGCCGCCGCCAGGAGTCCTGCGTAAACGGAACAGGCCGTAAAGGTCAGGACCCCTCTCCGTTCTTCCCAGAGGTCATAGCTGGGCAGGGGAAGCTTTGTGACAGAATCCCGGTACCGCAGCATGAAATCCGCGCCGTTTTTAACCAGTCGTTTGTACAAGGGCTTGATGAATTCTATATCCTTATAGATGCTGAAATGATGCCAAAGTGCCCAAATCACCAGGGCCGTCTCGTCTTCCTGGATGGGCATCTGCTCCTGACCAGAATGAATCCAGGGATGCCAGGAGCTTCCGACAGCGCCGGTAGGGGTGTACTTATGTCGAAAATAGCCTTCGGGAGTAATTACCCGTGAACAGAAATTGAAGAAATCCCTCGCGAGACCGAAATATCCGGCATCATCGAGCGCCAGGGCGATCAGGGCGCCGTCCCTGGTCCAGACGTAGCTGTACGTATCCCGATTGAATTGCATGTTGTCGGAATCGTTCGCCGCCAGTATGCCGCCGCGATTGTCCGTCTGGGTTCTGATAATGAGCAGGCTCTGCCGGTAAAGCCGGGCGATTTTTTCCGGGATCAGATGGTAGTTTAATCCTTCCTTGCTGACCCACAATTTCCAGTAATCGGCGGTGCGCTTGAAAAGGACCTCCGGTGTTTTGCCCGTGACAATTTGATTCAGAAGGCGCACCTCTTCCCAGGTTTCCCCGGCGCAGATCCAATAGAAAAACGTTTCCTTGGCCGCGGGTTCAATCAGCAGCCGCACACCCGCGACGGAATCCACGGACCCCTGGGCAATCGGGTTTCCCCCCAGAACGCCGTCCTCGGCATCCATCCAGGTTCCCAGCATCGATCCCTGCTCCTTGACGCCCATCGCATACTCGCGAATTCCCGTTTCGCCCTTGGCGTGGATATTGATGAGGAAATAGCGGTCATCCTTGTAATGGAGAAGACATCGGGCATCGGGCCGGTACACCGCCGTATCGCCGATTTCCGTGCCGGAGATATGGAAGTCGTGATTGAAAAAAACCCTGACATCCTGCGGCTGATCGGTGAGATTTTCCACGGTCATTCTCTTGAGATAGATGTTTTCATGAAAATCCACCCAGTCGTTGGCCATGACCCTTATCCCGAGCTTTACATTCTCAAGGGTGACGGCCGTCACCAGGGTGTCTTCGAGATAATGCTGCTGTATCTCCCATTCCTCCGATACCCAGGAAAAGGCGCCGGCGACCCAGAAGCCTAGACGGAAAGGATGGCCGTTGGTGTGGTTTTCTTTTCCTACACAGGGGAAATAGAGATCTCGAAGCAGATAATTCCGGTCAAAGGCGACCAAAAGATTGCCGTTTCCTACGGGGATATCTCGGGGCATAAAATCTCCTTTGCTGACCAATTAGCCTTCAAGGCAGCTTCTTCTCTTTGACCGCATGCCCGCCGAATTTGTTTCTCATAGCGGCAAGAACTTTTGCGGCGAAACTTTCCTTTTGCCTGCTGACAAGGCGCATTTGAAGCGCAAGCGTGATGACGGGGGCGGGCACATTTTCATTGATCGCCTCGGCGATGGTCCAACGCCCCTCGCCGCTGTCCTCCACCCAGCCTTCGATTCCGCTCAGATCATTGCTGTCGGCGAAGGCTTCGGAGGTCAAATCCAGGAGCCAGGATCTGACAACGCTTCCATGGCGCCAGATTTCGCAAATCTGGTGCAGGTCGAGAGGGAAATCCTCTTTTGCCTTCATGATTTCGAATCCCTCCGCGTAGGCCTGCATCAAACCGTATTCGATGCCGTTGTGAACCATTTTGACGAAGTGCCCCGCGCCGCAGGGACCGACGTGGCCCCAGCCTTTCAGCGGATCCGGGGCAAGGGTTTCAAAAATAGGTCGCAGTCGTTCTACAACCGCCTTCTCTCCGCCGATCATGAGGCTGTACCCTTCCTTGAGTCCCCATACCCCTCCGCTGGTGCCCACGTCGACAAAATGGATTCCCCTTTCCTTCAGGGAAGCGGCCCGCCTCACAGAATCCTTGTAGTTGCTGTTTCCGCCGTCGATAATGATGTCTCCTGCGCTGAGAAGTTCCTTTACGGATTCCAAGGTTTTTTCGGTAGGATTTCCGGACGGCGCCATGAGCCAGACGACTCGCGGTGGGGATAACAGGGTTTCAATATCGGATAGATTCTGTGTAACTTCGGAGACCGCCCCCCGGGCAGCCTGGAGGGCTTTTTCCGCAGGATCATAGCCCACGACGCGATGATTGCCCCGTATCAATCGAACAGCCATATTCAAACCCATTTTCCCCAATCCGACCATGACAAGTTCCATCTTAGCACCTCCTTACCTGATGGTTATTTGGTTGCAATCCGTTTTTTATTCCAAATGGCTCCAGGAAAAACCGTCCCGGGAAAGCAGCGCGTCCGCTTCCGGCGGTCCC
Source organism: Syntrophobacterales bacterium (assembly GCA_019429105.1). NCBI lineage: Bacteria > Pseudomonadati > Thermodesulfobacteriota > Syntrophobacteria > Syntrophobacterales > Syntrophobacterales bacterium. The sequence goes on along the minus strand of JAHYJE010000041.1, from coordinate 12,762 downwards.
CAACTGCCTGCATGATAATTGGGAAACGTTGCAGGCGGCAGATTCTCCCATCGTTTGACAATCGGATCGACAACCTGCCACATCGCTTCGACGCCGTCCTGCCTCGCGAAAAGGGTCTGATCGCCCCGCAGACAATCGAGGAGGAGCCGCTCATGGGCGGAATGCCGGTCGCTTTCAATGGCCTGATCATAGCGAAATTCCATCATGGCGTTTTGCGGATGGTTTCGCATTCCCGGGTTCTTCACGCTGAAAGCAAAGGAAATCTTTTCTTGGGGCTGTAACGTTAGATGGAGGGTGTTCGACTCCAGCGTATCGCAAACGTTCCTGAAGAGCTTTAAGGGGGGCTGTTTGAAAAGAACAGAGATTCGCGTTGCCCGTTTCGCCAGGCGTTTGCCCGCTCTGAAGTAAAAAGGGACGCCGGCCCACCGCCAGTTGTCGATAAACAGCTTCCCTGCACAAAAAGTCGGCGTCAGGGATGCAGGAGAAACGCCGGATTCCTCCCGGTAAGCCTTGACGACCGTACGTCCAATTTTCCCGCTGCCGTATTGCCCGCGGATGATGAACTGATTGATGAACTTCTCGTCCATCGGCCTGATCGTGCGAAAGACCTTCACCTTCTCGTCACGGACATCATCCGCTGCAAAACCGACGGGCGGTTCCATGGCTACCAGGGCAATCAACTGCATGATATGATTTTGCACCACGTCCCTGACCACCCCGGTTTCTTCATAGAAGCGACCCCGGTTCTCGACGCCGATCTGCTCCGACATGGTGATTTCAACGTGGCACACATAGCGCCGGTTCCAGAGGGGTTCGAAAATACTGTTGGCAAAACGAAAGAAGAGAAGATTCTGGACCGCCTCCTTGCCCAGATAGTGATCGACGCGATAGATTTGGTTTTCATTGAATACTTTCAAAATAAGGCTGTTGAGCCGAACGGCCGATGGGCGATCCCTGCCGAAAGGTTTTTCCATCAGAATCCTCGGCTCATAGAGATTGCCTGCAAGCCGATTACGTTCCAGCATGTCGATAATGACCGGCGCCGCGACGGGGGGCACGGCGAGGTAGAAGAGCACATTGAATTTTTTGCTCCGGTCTTCATGGCAAAGAGTTTCGATGATTTTGAAGAGCGTCCGATAGCCATCAACCTGGTCAAAGGGGGATGAGAGGTAACGAAGATGGGCGCTGAAAGCGGACAGATCGGCGGCTGAGGGCCGCGTGTCGGAATATTTCCGAATGGCTTCACGTACCCATTTTCGATACTGGCTATCATTCATTTCAGGAAGACCGAAACCGACCACGGGGAAATCATCCGGCAGGAGGCCATCCCGGTAGAGGTGAAAGAGCGAAGGCAGGAGCATCCTTCTGGCGTAGTCCCCCGCTGCGCCAAAGATCACCAGGACAAAAGGCTCCGGTTTGACGGGGACTGCGCCTTCATCGCATTTTATCTGTTTATGCATGAAACGCCTCATGAGCAGTATTTTGCTTCCCTCAGCAGCGATGGATCAACATCAAAGAACTACACTGCCGATCGAATCGCTTATGACGTGATTTGTGACGCCGTTTTCTTTCGATAATCAATCAGTTTGATCGTGTCTGTCGCCGTCAAGCGGCCGATCGGTCCCGTGCTGTAAACGGCGTTTTCGATGGTGCCATCCGGCCGGATGATGAATGCGGTTGCATGGAGGAACCCTTTCCGATCATCGAAAAAGGCCCCGGTCATCCCGGCAAAATCTTTTGCATCCATCCCGTATGCCAACGAAAAGGTCAGTTTACGGCTCTCAACCATCTTTTGGGCATCTTCCAGGTTATCCACAGCGGCGCCGATGATTCTTATGCCCTTCTCATTGAATTCATTCATATGGCCTTGAAAATCAGCTAACTGCTGATGGCAAAATGGTCACCAGCGTCCTCGGTAAACCAGCAGGACGCACCAGGTTCCCTCATCCTTCCGGGGCAGCATCAAGGATGTGCCGTTGGTAAGGTTGAAGTTCATCTTTGGGAAAAGATCGCCGCTGTCGAGTCTCTTCATTTCAATATGCGCCATGATATCCTCCTTTTACAATGGCTTATTGCTGATCATCCGGCAGGGTGCAGGCCCTTCCTTTCAGGCTGAACAACAGCTTGAGAATGCTTTTTGTCCGGTCGCCAAACAGCTTGTCCGCAAAGACCTGTCCCGCGGCGCGCTTGGAAATCTCCGACAGGGTGGGATAGACATGGACAGCGCCGGCCATGGCGGAGAGCTTTACCCCGGCTGACAGGGCAATGATCCACTCATGAATGAGTTCACCCGCATGGGCGCCCATCATCTGGCAACCGAGGAGTTTGTCGTTTTTATCCAGGAGGATCTTTATCTTGCCTAATGTTTCACCTTCTGCCTGGGCGCGGTCATTGTCTTCGAATGGCTCCTCGATAATCCGAAAGTCCAGGCCTTCTTTGCGGGCGCGTTTTTCGTTGAAGCCGATGCTGGCCACCTCCGGGTCCGTATAGGTGCACCAGCCGATTTTGCCGTAGTCCACTTTTCGGGGGAGATGCAGGATCGCATTGGTCAGGGCGATTCCCGCCTCGTATCCTGCAACGTGGGTAAAAGGAAATTGACCGTTCACATCGCCGCAGGCGTAGATATGAGAGATGTTCGTCTTAAGACGATTGTTGGTGGTAATGCCGCGCGGGTTAAAAACAACTCCAGCTTTCTCAAGAGACAAGTCGCCAATATTGGGTTTCCTGCCTGTTGACAGAAACAGGGCATCCCCTTCGATCACCGTGGACGGACCCTCTTTCGTCTCGGGGCCGACAGTCAACAGAATCGCAGGGCCTTTCGATTCCACCTTCAGTGCTTTGGTCCCCGTGAGGATTTTCACCCCTTCTGCTTCAAAGCGGGCCTTGAGGATTTCCGCCATGTCGGCATCTTCCGGCCCCAGAATCTGATCCATGAATTCAACAATGATCACTTTGGAGCCCAGACGCGCAAAGGCCTGGGCGATTTCCAGGCCGATCGGCCCGCCGCCGAGCACGATTAGACGTCCGGGCAGGGTCCTCTGCGAGAAAACCATTTCGTTGGTCCAGAAGGGGACGGCTGCAAGACCCTCGATGGGGGGCACGACGGGGCTGGATCCAGTGGCGATGATCCAGTTTTTTGCCGCAATCCTCTTTCCGTCCAATTCCACGACGTGGTCGTCGGCAAAGGCTGGGCTGCCGAAACGGACCTCGGCCCCAAGCCCGCAAAACCGCTCCGGGGAGTCGTGATGCTGGATTTTCTCAATGACCGCCTGTACGCGATCCATAACGGCGCCCAGGTCCACGGGAGGCAGCGTTAAAGCTGGAAGGCCGAAGGCTTTTGACCGTCCGGCGAGATTCCATACGGCCGCCGTGTGGATCAGCGTTTTCGAGGGGACACAACCGTAATGGAGGCAATCGCCTCCAAGTTTCGACGATTTCTCGATCAGTATTGTTTTTGCCCCGAATTGAGCGGCGCCGGCCGCCGCCGTCAAACCAGCCGCCCCACCCCCGATAATCCCCAGATCATATTCAAAGCTTGCCATAATTCCTCCTTAACAGCGTTTGTTGTTGGATGTTGCTTTTTCTTCACCTTAATCAATCGATACGAATTCCATGGTTCCATTTCGCTTTAACAGTATGAATATTGTGTGGCGCTACCCTTGTCGTCGTGGTATAATAAACGCCATTCGTCAGGCCGACAGAGGCAAAGGTGCCGCATCCCCTTCACGGCTCGCCCTTCCGGCAGTCGGGCAGAGGGATATGCAGGTCTCTTGGCTCTGAGGTCCGGCGCACCACAAAGGGAGCAGGGATGCCGATCACAGAAAACCGTACAATCCGCGTCAAACTCATGGCTGCACTCGGCCTTGCGATCCTCTTCGGCGGCATCTACTGGTTCCTTTTCCGATCCGGTTTCCTGGAAACCGTGTGCGACTGCGCCAAACTCCACGGACAGGTCCTCCAGTGGGGTCTGCTGGGACCGCTCGCCGTCATCGGGCTCATGACCATGGCCGTCGTAGTCAGCCCGATCCCAAGCGCGCCGATCGCCCTTGCCTCAGGGCTGGCCTACGGCCATTTCTGGGGGACGATCTATATCGTAATCGGCGCGGAGGCGGGGGCCGTCATCGCCTTCTTCATCGCCCGGAGCCTCGGTTACGAAGCGATGAAAAAACGTTTCGGAAACCGTCTCTCCGTCGGCCTGCTCGGTTCCCAGAATGCCATGACGGGGCTTGTCATGGCGTTGCGCCTGATTCCCTTCGCCTCCTTCGACATCGTAAGCTACGCGGCCGGGCTGACTCCCTTGAAACCGTGGCGCTTCGCCCTGGCGACCCTGGTCGGGTTGATCCCCGTGAGCTTTGCCCTGGCCCATTTTGGCGGCGAATTGGCCGGTATCGACTTCAACCGGATCACCTTGATCGCCTTAGCCCTCGGAGCTGTCACCCTCATCCCCATCCTTGCGATTTACATCCGCCGCCGGAAAGGATCTCCCGATCGGTCGAAGGTGCTCCCTCCGGGTTGAACTCCGGTCGAGTCGGGCTCATCCGATCCGGAGGGCCTTCGATGCAGCGGTGAATTGTTCAAAGGGAAGTCCACTGCCTTTATGAAATCCGCCCCGCCATTTTCGCAGAAAGTCCATGGTACGCGAACGGCTGAAGGCGGTGTTTCCATGTCTGGCCTGAAGGTCTGCCAGGTCTTTCTCCGTATCAATATCATGCCATGCCGGCGACTCGTGGAGCCGATATCCGCGGTTGCGGAGCCGGGTCCGGGTGATTTCAAAGACGCTGTTTTCTCCCCAGGGTATCTCGTTGAAAACAGCAGGCTCGAACGTATCGGAACGAAACCCGATCAGATAGTAACCGCCGTCGAATGCAGGTCCGACCACGGCCCCCTGCCCGCTCTCCAGGGGCTGGAAAGCCTGCTCGACAATCTCCGCGGTCAGATCCGGAGAGTCGCTCCCGATCAGCAGGGCCGAAGCAAACCCCTGCGCAAAGCAGGAGCGGAAGGCGTTCTTCATTCTGTCTCCGAGTCCTTCGCCTTCTTGGGGGGTGTAGCGGAACCGTCTGCCGAATCGCTGCCTGATCTCGATCTCCCTCTCCGCCGGTGTGAAAAAAATCTCCAACTGGTAGCTTCCCGGCGCCAGTGTCTCTAACAGATCGTCCACGAAATATCCGTAAAGTTCTGCCGCGAAAGAGTCGCCGTACACATTAGCCAGCCTGGTCTTGACCTTGCCAGGCTCGGGATAGCGGACAAAGACCGCGAGGCGCCGGTTCGGTTTCGGCGGAGGGTTCAGCGCCATGCCCGTCCCCCCTTTTCCAGCGGATTCAGGATCATCTTCCAGAATCGGGCATACCGGACATCCAGAAAGCCCGTAAGACCAATGACCATCCCCTCCCGGCCCGCCGCCGGTTCTGCCTGGTATGTTCCGAAGAGCCGGTCCCACCAGGAGAGGTTGAACCCGAAGTTATGATTGGCTTCTTTCCGGAGTGAGGAATGATGAACGAGATGCATGTCGGGAGTCACCACGATTCGCCGCAGCAAGCTGTCTAGTCGTGCTGGGATTCGGAAATTGCCGTGGTTGAACATGGCCATGCCGTTGAGAATGATCTCAAAGAGGATGACGGCCAGGGCGGGAGGACCGAGGAGAGCCACCGCGGCCATTTTAATCAGCAGCGAGAGCACGATCTCCAATGGGTGAAAACGGAGCGCCGAGGTCAGATCGAGGTCCAGATCCGTGTGGTGCATCCGGTGGAGCCGCCAGAAAAGAGGAACCCGGTGAAACAGCACGTGCTGGACGTAGATGAGCAGATCGAGCGCCAGAATGCCAAGCAGGATGGAAACAGTTTCCGGGAGCGGGACGATGTTCAGAAGCCCCCATCCTTTCCGCGCCCACAGGAGTGCCATGCCGACGGGGAGGATTGGGAAAAGCAGGCGCGGAAGGAGGCCGTTCACGAGGTGGATCGAAATATTTCCGAACCACCGCAAGGGCTTCTTCACAATCAGCGGACGTCTTGGGGCAAGGGTTTCGGCGATGGCAATGACAATGAAGAGGAAAAGGAAGCAGCCTATGCGGATGGCGGCTTCGTTCTGGGGAAAATAGAGTTGAAAATTGATATCGGGAAAAATCATCCCTGCCGTCCTATTTGTAAAACCGGGCGAGCCGTTCCGGCGCGACTCCGCAAAGGTAGAGACTCATCAGAAGCCAGTTTCGCAGCGTCCCGAATACCAGGCCCTCTTTTTCCCAGCGGCGCGCCGATGTCGTCGCCTGCTCCCGGAAAATGACGATCCTCTTTCCATCCCGCTTGATCCTCCTCATGAGGTCCACATCCTCCATAATCGGGATCTCCATAAACCCTCCGAGGGTCCGAAAATAGGAGGCCCTGATGAAGATCGCCTGATCCCCGTAGGGGATTCTCGTCAGACGCGAGCGCAAATTGGCAACCGTTTCGATGACCCTGAGGGCCATTCTCCGGGAATCGATGCGCAGATCGAAGGCTCCGCCGACGCAGCCTTCATCCTGCATTACTGCAGCAATCCTTTTTAAAGCAGTGAACGGCAAAACTGTGTCGGCATGGAGGAAAACGAGCACGTCACCTGTGGCGACTGTTGCGCCCCGGTTGAGTTGCCTGCCCCGGCCTTTTTCAAAAAGGAACTTCTGAACGGAGCCGTCTCGTATCGCCGCGAGCGTTTCCCCTGCCTCCTGTCCGTCAACCACAATGATCTCGGCGGCGTCTCCACCAATCCGATTGCGGAGAGTTTCGATCGTCTGGTTGATGACCGCCTGTTCGCAAAACACGGGGATGATGATGGAGACCGGGCATTTCAAATTCGTGAAGACAGCCCTCCTTATTTGGCCATGCAATAGAGGCAATTGCAAAACTCTCACATTCTGTCATTCCCGCAATGATTTTAAGCGGGAAAACGAAGTTTAATGTTCATAATCTGGTTCTAACTGCTTGAAAAACCGTATTCCCGATAGAAGCATTGTGTGCATTAAGCTCCGTTTTCGGGAATGACAAATAGTTTTGCAATTGGCTCAATAATACGACTTATTCAGATTGTTTTTTTTATAGAGTGCGCATTCGGCGCAGATGCATCCCTTGCTCTCATCGATACATTTGCTTTTCTCAAAGGCGCAATACATGCCTTCCATCCTCCAGCATGAAAATGTTGCAAAACATAAAAACGTGTATATCGTAGTAAAGCATTGTATAGTATAACGCAATAAAAATTGTAGCGGGAAAAATGGTGGGAGCGTTTATGAAAACCTGGAAATCGGTAATGCGATTGCTGATCAGCACAGAACCGGCAGGCCATCGTCGAATGTCCCTGCCACTGAGACTTGAAAACCGGAAGGAGTTTTTCATGGCCAGGCTTGATCAGATACCCGAGTCCATGCGTTCCCACTTGGCAAACCTTCCTTGCCCTTCATTCCAAAATCACCCGTGGGCGCCGGGAGGGGTTTTATCACAACGGCGGATTTCCATAATCTCTACCGCGGGACTTCATCGCCGGGTCGCTGCATTGCTATCGTGTCGGCGGCAAGCGCGAAAGGCGATTCAGAAACCAGGATTTGCAGGACTACCTTACTGATCAAGAGAGGAGATGCTATGGAAACCTATTACGATCCGCAAGACCTGGGAGCATTCAGTGAGATCGGCAAGGATGCGCCGGAATTGGCCAACAAATTCTTCGACTACTACGGTGCAGTCTTCGCCGAAGGTGCGCTGACCGAACGGGAGAAGGCGCTCATCGCGCTGGCCGTCGCCCATGCGATGCAGTGTCCCTATTGCATCGACGCCTATACCAAGGCCTGCCTGGAAAAGGGCTCCAACCTGGCGGAGATGACCGAGGCCGTTCACGTCACAACGGCCATTCGCGGCGGCGCTTCGCTGGTGCACGGCGTACAGATGCGGAAAATCGCGGAAAGGCTTTCGTTGTGAGTTCAGATTCGCAAGCGATTCGGAGATGTGTTTCACCGGAAACGGTGGCAGTTTTCGAGCCTTTTGACAGGAATCTGGCCCGGTGCGGGCTAAACCTCGTCCGCGGGAAGACCCTTGCCCTTCAGATAAATGTGGGATACCTCTGCGACCTGCGCTGCCGACACTGTCACCTCGAAGCCGGACCGGAGCGCCGGGAGGTTATGACCGGCGAGACCATGAACGATCTCATCGACTATGCCTCCCGTGTCTATTTCGAGACCATCGACATCACCGGTGGTGCGCCGGAACTGGTGCCCGGCATCCGATCCTTTCTCGCCCGCCTTGCTCCGCTGACCCGGAGGCTGATCCTCAGGACAAATCTCGTGGCGTTGCGGGAAGAGGCGGCATCCGGCCTCATGGAATCCTGCCGGGAGATGGGAGTTGCGCTGGTGGCATCATTCCCCTCAATCAATAGCGCCCAGGCCGATGCCCTGCGCGGCAATGGAATTTGGGGAAAAAGCCTTGATGTTATGAGAGACCTCAATCAATTGGGGTACGGCCGTCCGGGCAGCGGATTGACGCTGGATCTGGTAGTCAACCCTGCCGGCGCATTTCTGCCGGGCAATCAAGACCAGGCGGAGAGAAGATTCAAGCAGTCTCTGGAGCGGCACGGCACCCTGTTCAATAACCTCTACAGCTTTGCCAACGCCCCGCTCGGCCGTTACCGGACCTGGCTCGAACAGTCGGGGAATCTTGACCATTATTTTAAGACCCTTTTCGAATGTTTCAACCCGGCGACCATCGAAGGGCTCATGTGCCGCTCCCTGATCTCCGTTTCATGGGACGGCACCCTCTATGACTGTGACTTCAACATCGCCGCAGGACTTCCTCACGGCGCCGCGAAAGTCCATGTCTCGTCCATGACGGGCTTTCCCGAAGAGGGTGCAGTGATCGCGACCGGCGACCACTGCTATGCCTGCACGGCAGGGGCGGGCTTTACCTGAGGGGGAACGATTACAGCCCGGGCTGGGTTGCCGGAGGCGGCGTTGCCGGAAAAGCTATCATGATGAAAACGTTGTCTAAAACGGAATGTCATATCCTGTCCGCAGACATCGGCGGAACCAGCAGCCGCTTCGCGCATTTCACTGCCGATGAACAGGGGAATCTCGATCTGGTTTCACTTGTCTGGATGGCAACCTCCGCTGCAGGTTCATTTGCAGACCTTCTGAAAAATCTGCGGCAGAGCGACTTTCCATTCGATCCGAGGCAAGCCGATATCGTCGCTATCGCCGTTGCGGGACCGATCACGGGAGGCGTCATAGGCAATCCCCCGAATATCCCGTGGGAAGTAGACATTACCCACGCCGAGCGCGATCATGGATTCCGGCGGGCCATCCTGATGAACGACTTTGTGGCACAGGCCTTTTCCTGTATTTCGCCCATCGGTAAATCCGCTGAGATCATCCTGGCAGGCACGCCAGAACCACTCTCTACGATCGCCGTCATCGGGGCGGGAACGGGGCTGGGCAAGGCCATGCTTGTGCCGGATGAAAGAGGCAGCTACAGCGCCGCTCCTTCGGAAGGGGCGCATGCCTGTTTTCCTTTTGTTGGCGAGAAAGAATATTCCTTTCAGCGTTTTTTGATCAGCGCGCGGCAGGTCCATTACGCAACATACGATCATGTGGTCTCCGGAAGAGGGTTGACCGCTATTCATGAATTTCATACGGGTGGTTATCTGGAGCCTGCGCAGGTGGTGGAAGAGTTTCCCCGCCATCCCGAGACTCTTGAATGGTTCGCAAGATTCTATGGCCGGGCATGCCGGAATTATGCACTCGAAACCCTCTCCCGCGGCGGTCTCTACATCGCAGGCGGCGTTGCCGCCAGGAATCCCGAGGTCGTTCGTCACGACTCTTTCAAGAACGAATTCAGGGATTCCGCTACGATGGCCAATGTCCTTGCCAAACTGCCGGTGTTTCTCATCAAAGACCAGAACAGCGGGCTCTGGGGCGCGGCAATGAAGGCAGACGTGACATTGGCAAGGGATAAGTCATAGCAAGGATATGACATAAAGCATGGTCAGGACGTCGAGCGAAAGAATCATCGAATAACACATGTTCAATACATTACAATGGCAGAAGCGATGAAAACACTCATCTGTATTGACAGAGATGGCACAATCATTCACGACACCAGAGATCACCTTTTTCTTGGGAAAGACGATGATTGGCGATCTCAGGTGCGAATTCTTCCTCACGTCGTCGAAGGGCTGAAACGTTTAAATGCGCTTTCCTCATCGGCGATCCATATGATAACGAATCAGCCCGGCGTGGCCATCCTCGACTATCCCCTTCTCACAGAAGACAGGGCGCATGAAGTCTGTTCGCATGTTATCGAGACGTTAAGAAAATGTGGAGTGAAAATTAGCGGCTATTTTTTGTGTCCCCATGCGAATCCAGTTTACGTAGAGAGACATCCCGAGTTCACTTATGATCAGAATCTCGTTCATGACTGTCATTGTATGAAACCATCGCTTGGAATGGTCTTTAATGCGTTGAAGGCAAATAAGTTGACTCTTGAGAATGTGAACCTTTATGTCATCGGAGACAGGGCTACCGATGTTCAGACAGCGTTGAGTGCGGGTGGAATCGGAATTCTCATTCCCTTTGCAAATGAACCAGGGGAGGATGAAAAAGTTGTGGCCTTTGCCAAGCCGGGTCGAGTGTTTATTGCCGGCAATATGGAGGAGGCCGCAGACTTCATTGTGGGCAGAGGATCATGAAATATTTCGGATAATCCTCCGGTTGATAGGTCATGCTTCAGCAGACGGAAGACTTGTAATTCTTTGGAAGGGAGACATTTGCGATGCTATTGGCCATCGGGGCTGATCATGGCGGGTTCCATTTAAAAACCCAGATCATCGCCTTTGTCCGCGGGCTCGGTCACCAGGTGCAGGATCTCGGCACCCATAGCGAAGCCCCCGTGGACTATCCGGACTACGCCCGGGCTGTCGCGGCAGAGATCACGGCAGGCAGAGCCGAGCGAGGCATCCTGATCTGTGGCAGCGGTGTGGGCGCCTGCGTCGCTGCAAACAAATTTTCCGGAATCCGCGCCGCCCTTTGTCATGACAGCTTTTCCGCCCATCAGGGGGTAGAAGACGATAATGCAAACATTCTCTGCCTCGGTGCGCGCGTCGTAGGGGGTGAACTTGCCAAGGATATTGTCAGGATTTGGCTGGCCTCATCATTTTCAAACGCAGAACGGCACAAGCACAGACTGGCAAAGATTGAGTCCATAGAAAGAGAGAGTAACACCAAGGAAATTGAAAGAGTGGGAGGTACGATAAGCGGATGACGAAGATCGACAAGCTCTGTATCAACACCATCAGGATGCTATCCGTAGATATGGTCCAGGAGGCAAACTCCGGTCATCCGGGCCTGCCAATGGGTGCAGCCCCCATGGCCTACGCGCTCTGGACCAGATTCCTCAGGCATCACCCCGAGAACCCGAAATGGCCCGACCGCGACCGTTTTGTGCTCTCGGCCGGCCATGGCTCTGCGCTCCTCTATTCTCTTTTACATCTCACCGGGTATGATTTATCCCTGGAGGAATTGAAACGATTCAGGAAATGGGGAAGTAAAACTCCGGGCCACCCTGAGTTTGGAGAAACTCCGGGAGTTGAAAGCACGACAGGTCCTCTGGGGCAGGGCTTCCCAAACGCGGTCGGCATGGCGATCGTAGAACGTTCTTTGGCTTCCAGGTTTAATCGTCCAGGTTACGACATCGTAGATCACTACACTTACGCAATGGTGAGCGATGGCGATCTCATGGACGGGGTGGCCGCCTTTGCCGCATCATTCGAGAGCTTGATGAGCAGCATTGAAAACAAAAGAAAGCGGCTCCTGGCGCAGTGAGAACCAATGGAGGAAGGGAATGACTAAGGCTCAAGCCATAAGGGAAGCGGCATTTGGTCGGGAACTGTCCAAGAAGCATTTTACGGTCGCCATTTTCGGGTCGGCTCGAATCCAGGAGAACAACCCGATCTACATGCAAGTCGAACTGCTTGCCCAATCGATCGGATCCCGAGGCTATGATGTCGTCACCGGCGGCGGTCCCGGTATTATGGAAGCGGCCAATAAAGGCCACCGGGAGGGAAGAAATAACCACCACGTTCATTCGCTCGGTTTGAACATTAAGCTCCCCATGGAGCAGCCGGTGTGACAATGGTGGAGACTTCGTAATAATCGCATGTCGCGTAGCGCGACATCAGAAAGGGTATCATGGTGAAGAGCATTGCAGAGAAACTGGGAATCGGCAAGACCCGGGAGGGCCGCTCCGAAAGCCCCAGCTTCGCGGGGGAAAAAAGGGCACGGCACCGCGCACTGGGCATCATCTTCCGGCTTCTCCCGCTACTGACCGCCCTGATGGTGGTCGCGGCCGGATCGGCCATGGCGCAGGAGTTCGACCATGGGTATCATCTCTACGATGGCGCGCTGAAGAAATACGTGGATAACGGGACGGTGAACTACACGGGGCTCAAGACAGACGCCGGGGCGCTCGATCGGTATCTCACCGATGCGGCCGCAGTGCCGGAGAACCAGTTCAAATCCTGGACCGAATCCCGACAGTTGGCATTCCTGTCCAACCTCTACAACGCGGCCACGCTGCGTTTGATTCTCGATCACTATCCAGTAAAAAGCATCAAGGATATCGGTAGTATCTTTAACCCTACAACGATACATGACTATTCATTTTCAACGCATCAAGTTTTCGTTTCCTATGAGAGAGATATGCCCGGTGGTTCTTCATTTGTATCCATAAGACAAGGTCAATGAGATCAATAGCATCA
>JAHYJE010000040.1 GCA_019429105.1 Syntrophobacterales bacterium | reverse complement strand
AAGCGGAATAATCACCCTCGCCTTGTCACGGCTGTAATAGACCAAGGCCATAGTCATCGGAATCAGGGAAACCCACGAACTGCGGGAGAGGGTAGCTCCCAGGGCAATCAGCATAAAAAGAAGCAGCATTCCCAGCGCAATCTTAATTCTTTTGGAGCCATAGTTCAAAAGCAGCCCTGAAACAATCGCCATCATCAGCACCAGGTACCCGCCCAGGGTGTTCGGCTCTCCTTCCGGACCCTCGAACGGGGCGGACACCCGACCGCCGGCAGGAATCTGGTAAATGGCAACCAGCGAGACAATGAAGCAAACTATCAAAAGCGCCGCCAGAAAACGCTCGACCTGCCTTTTTTCCCTGATCTGGCTGACGGCCATAAAAAAAACAATGAAATATTCAAAGTATTTCAACACAAAAAAGATGCCTGTCAGCCCCCTGACCCGGCCAAACATATAACCTGTCAGGGTCGCAACAAGGCAGACGGCGAAATAGTAGCCAATCGCCCTGTTTAGCCTGGTCCCCGGGAAAAGCCCCAGTTCCTTGTTGAGAGCCGTCTTGAAAAACCAGCTCAAACCGATGACAACCAGAAGAAAATCGTCAAACCGGAGCGTTACTCCGCCCCGGCCGCGTCCGGGCACCAGCTCCGCCCCGCCGGCAGTGAACTGCGGACCGAGCAGCATCGCAGCAATGAGTACATAGAGAGCCAGCTCCGTGTTAAAAAAACTGACAACGGCAAGCACCAGCCCCAATGTAACCGCGACCACCATGGTTGGCGGCGCCTTGGCGAACATCAGTCCCACCGCCGCCGTCACTCCGGTGATAAAGAACAGCAACACTACATTTTTCGCGTCAACATTCATTGGCTATTGCAGCGCTCCAACAAAAGACAAATTGCCGGCATTTAGTTGTTGGGGGAACGGCCCCGCTGCCGCTCCAGTGTCTGGTACTGCCTCTCTATATCAAGAGGACGGTAGAAGGGATCATGGTAATTGGCAAACTTTTCATACCAGACGGGGATGAAATGAACGAGCAGGCTCACTGCTATGGAAGCCGTAAAACATAACAAAATCCATAACAATGTCCGTTTGCGGGACTTCTTTTTAATAGCGCGCATAAAAGCACGGTCTATCGCATCCTTGCCTTCTTTACCATTCATCTTTTTATCCCAAAACTTTGCACTGCCGGGCGGACATGGCCCCCGGGGCGACCGATTAACGCAATAGCTGCCAGACTCCCAGGATAAGAAGGGAAACGGCCAGAATCAGCATTGCCACTTTGAGCCACAACCATTTATCTGTGCGGGGTTTTTCATCAATATGCAGTTCGTCGGCAATCGGTTCCTGCTTCTGGAAGTGCTTGGCCAGCCCGGTCAGCTTTTCCACCAGCCCCGCCGGCAGCAGGGATATTAATTGTCCCCAACGCCCCTTATGCTTATTTGTCTCGCTGTATCCGTAATAGTAATTATACTTGTCCCGATTCGTAAAATCGGGGCTTAATTCCGCCCGCATGCCGTTGAGCACTATCCCCAGCATCTGTGCCCTGACATGATCGAGCTGAGCCTTGGCTCGGCGAAGCGCGCCTCGGGCTACCTGGCCCACCTGATACACAAGCATTGCCACATCCGTCCTTGAACTCCAGACCGTTGCATCCGTAGCCGCCAATACCGGAGGGGCATCGACGATAACTATGTCGTAAGCCTCCCGCATCTGAGCCATTATCTCGACTACACCCTTCGCCCCGATCAGTTCGGCGGGATTGTCGACTCTTGTTCCGGAGGTCATAAGAAAAAGGTTTTCCAGCCCCGGGGTTTGCGTAACGCCATCTATTCCCATCTCGCCCATCATCATATCCGACATGGAGCGGACAACAGCCTGCCACTTGTAGTTGCCGAGAATAACGTCGGTAAAGCCCGGCTTTGAATCCACGCCGAAGGCCTTGGCCACAACCGGACGCCTAAAGTCTCCGTCGATCAGCAGCACCTTGTGGCCAAGCTGGGCCGTGGCAATGGCCATGTTGATGGCAACGCTGGTTTTGCCTTCTCCTTGATATGTACTTGTTATAACTACCGTTTTAGCTTCCTTCTCGCCCATCATGAAATTGAAGTTGGTGCGCAGCGCCCGGTAGTTTTCAGCGAGGGTGGAGGTCGGCATATAATGTGAAATAAGCTGGAAATGACGTCTGATCGTTTTTTCATCCATCGTGTCACTCATGCCGCTGGCAAGCCCCGTCATGCTGTCGTGGATATCCTCAAATTTGAGAAAAGGGATGATGCCCAGCACCCTTGTTCCCAGAAACTCCTCGATTTCTTCAACGGCGCCAATGGAAGTATCGAATGTTTCAATGAGAAACGCGAAAACTATGCCGAGAATTAGGCCGATAATCATCCCGAGAGAGACATTGGTTCCGATTTTCGTGGGATTGATCGGAATCCGCTGTTCCAGCGCCGGCTTGACAATCTTTACCTCTTCGAGCTTTTCCACCTCGGCGATCAGTGCATCCTGATAGCGCTTCTCGATCAGCGTATAAACCTCAAGCGCAATGGCTCTGTCCCTCTCCAAGCGCACCAACTCCAGGCCTATGCCCGGCGCCTGCTGGATCAGACCGCCGTATTCATTGATCTTTATTTGTAAAGCCGCCATATCTTTCCGCAAATTGCCGATCTCGGAGACAAGTTGAGTGCGCATCGACCGGACGATCTCGCCAATTTGACTCTTGATTTCAACGACGCGGGGGAATTTGTCCGTATAGCTCAGAAGCAGCATATCCCTCTGCAGCAGCAACTGCACCAACTGGTCGGCCAACGCCTTGTACCCGGCGGACATGCCCTCATAATAAAAGACCTTGTCGGAGCCGACAGGCGTATTTTCGGCACTGTTCAGCACGCTCAAGTTCAGGTTCGCTTGGTTGGAAAGCGCCTTTTTCTGTTCATAAAGATCGACCAGCCTGTCCTGCTGGCCCATCAGGGAAGCGGCGTTGGGATCCGCCACCAATCGTTGATGCCGCTCCCGGAAATTTTTGACCGCCTCTTCCGCGTTATGGAGTTTGTCCAGCAAAACGGTCCGCTGGCCCTCGATAAATTTTTTCTCCTCGATGGCCTTGCGGTTGATTTCCTGCGAATGCTGCCCTTTGTAAACCTGAACAACGGTGTTGGCGAGGTTCTTCGCAAACAGGGGATCATTGGACGTCACCGCTACCTCAATCAGATTGCTGATGCCATCCTGTTCCGTATCGACCTTGCCCCTCAAGTCCATAATGATATTTATATAGCGGGAATTATTGCGGATTGATTCGGAGGTTTCCCCTTCGGGAATCAAACTCAGCTTCTTGGCAACGAGTTCCATGATAAAATAACTTTTGATTACAGCCGCCTGAGTTTCCAGGTTGCTCATCGTAAACTGGGGATTTCCATAGCCCTGCTGATAGAAAGTCTGGGCTGGTTCAAATTTGATTGTGGCGCTTGTTTTATAGATCGGCGCCGGCTTTGTGAGGGTTGAAGAGATGAAGCTGAAGGTTGTCATTGCCAGAAAAGTAAAGATGATGATTACTTTTCTTTTGGTTATTATTCGCCAGTAATCCCTGAGGTTAAGGTCATAAACGGCCATATTGGTTTAATCTCCATTCAGGCTGGAATCCGGCAGCGGCGCCGTTCTTTGCAAACCACTATAAACTGATCAGTATCTCATCCAATCAGAATCTTTTTTCCACGCATCGCGATAGGCGGAAGGCGGAGAACCGGTCGTTAAAAACAGCATCAGCGGATTGATGTTGGCTATAAATTCGTTGATGTCGCCGATCAACATCCTCGGCACATAGACCAGATCACCATCCTGCAGTTTCAAGTTCTGCGACAAATCGCCCCGCTTGAGAATATCATCCAGATTGGCCGCCAGCACAAGAGGCTTGCCCTGGGTTTCCTCGTATCCCCGCACTATCTTGACATCGCTTCTGACGGCGACGGGCGTCGTACCGCCGGTAAGCGACATCGCGGTCAGCAGATCGTTTGCGTCCGTCAGACTGAAAACGCCGGGGCTGCTCACCTGGCCGAAAACATAGACCCTGCGGGCGAATGTCGGCTCTTCAGGAACCGTTATCATGTCGCCGTTATCGACAATGACGTTGTTGCTCATGTCCCCGCCGAAGAGGGCCTTGTAGAGGTTGAGGGTGTACCTTTTGCCCTTCCTGACAAGTTCGACCTTTCGGAGATCGCCGTTGCCGCCGTAATTACTGGCACTGGTCAGGGCCCCGCGTTGCGGAACCCCCGTTATCGGACCCCCTGCCATATTTATCATGTCGAGGACCGTCATCTTCCCCTTGAGCGGATATTTACCCGGCCCGGACATCCCCGTCCCCTGGAGATTGTTGATGCGCCCGAAAATGAGTGCATTTTTACTGTTATACTCCTTCACCAGCACATCAAGCCGCGGATTTCTTATATAATCCTTAATGCCGGCCAGCAGGATGGTGCGCACCTCGCTCGCCGTATGACCGGCAGCGGGAATGTCGTCCCCGAAGCTGTAGGAAATTTTCCCGTCGGGACGTACCGTTACATCGAACTTGGTCTGCATGAACCCCTCGGCTGAACCGATTGCCTGTTGACCGGTGGACGGAGAATATGAAGAAAAGGGCATCCAGTAGGTAAGCGTCAGCACATCTCCCGGCCCGATTGTGTACTCCGGCACGCCGTTCTTTTCAGTAAAGGCGCTGTTTTCCTCAATCTGCGTCAAGCGCAAAATATCTGACGCCTGCCCTTTGGCAAGCGCTGCGATCCGTTCCCGTTCCGCTGCCGGAGGGCGGTAATCCCGCACCGGTATCCCTGCCACAACCCCCACCGCTCCGCATCCGGCAACAAGACCAGCCAGCAGACAGACGAATGCGCTCAAAAGTGGAAAATTGCCGTGTCTGTTCAATCTGGCCTTTTCCTCCATCTTTCTCACCATAATATCACACCCAGTTGTAAAACCGCCGGCCTGTTAAAGATGACGCAAAATAAAAAATATATGCGAAAGGCCCTCCCATAGCCGCCGTAAATACCAGGAAGGGTTGAATTTTACACCCCTGGCATAACTTCTTTGCAGGAGGATATGGGGCGGCGGGAAAAATGTCCTGAATAAAAAGAGCCCCTTTGCCCGGATGCCTTTATTCATTGAAAGATATACAGGATAACTGCCCCCGCGCAAGCGACGATGATGGCGTTGAAGCCACAGAAAACTCCGTTCGCCATACGTCAGACGGGCAGGGCGCAGCGCCTGCAGTACCGACGCAGAAACAACAAGCGGCGTATAATGCCCGGCCGTCGCAAGACCCAAAAAAACAAGATTCTCTATCCTGAACCTCCCCGACTCCTGCACAACCATGTCCCAATTAAGACAGCGAGCCGTGCTTATTACATAAAAAATATCATAAATCAAGATAAGTCTGTTAAACGAATGGTTTATCCGCAACCCGTGTTCGCACAGATAGACGACCTGGTGTTCCGGACAGAGGATGAGGACATCCGCTTCTGCCAATCGGGCGGGAATCGCCATTTTCCACAGGCGCTCCAGGTCGATATTTTCAGAGAACATGTACGCCGGCACCGAGGTGTTGACCGGGTGCCAGTGAATATGGATGTTGGGAAACGATCCGTCTTTTTTCCGGTAATCGAGGCTGGCCAGATATCCCGGCGGGTTTTGGAGGGCCTCTTCCACTAAACTGTCGGCGGCCGCGTAGCCAAGCTCCGCAAGACAGCTATCAACCCTGTAAACATCCTCCTTGTGGACAAGGATATCGGCATCGGACATCCCCCGGGTCGCAAAACCCGGATAAGCCAGTTCGGCCAGGGCAATGCCTTTGAGGACGATAAAGGAAATGGTTTGCTCGTTAAATTTTTGAAATATCGGTTGCAGCGCGACCGTCGCAATCATGTTTCTCTTCAGATTGCCGTAATAAAGCTCCGCCAGTGACTGGTAAGCATCCTGCGGGATAAGCTCGGCAAGATTTCGCCTTTCAATGTAATAAAAAAAGAGAAAGGCCACCCCTTCTTCCACCAATAGATCAACAAAATCGCCCCAATTTCTCCTCTTGTCGATATCGGCGATAAGCGCCCTGACACTCTTTGACGCCCCGGAATCGGTCAGGGCGGCCAAAATGTTAACAACAATATTTTTTTGAATTCCGGGGTTCATATTGCCTTTGGATGAATGTCGTTTCCGGATGACGCTGAAAACCACCATCTCGCCTTTTGGGTCATCCGTAAAAAACGGTCAACCCTTCGCAGAGCGAGGTACATTGAACAAGATGGGGCAACATAACACATTACCCGCATCCGGCAAAGGCAAAACGGGGATGGCATCAGGATTGTCTCCGATAACGTTTGCCTCCTCAACCGTCTGGACAAAACAGGCCATTCTGGTGTATCTGAGGCGCCATGAAACAGCTTGTCAAACTTTTTCCTTTTCTGAGGCCGTACGCAAAGACCTCCCTGGCGGCGTTGGCCATGCTGACGGCGCTGGTTTTTTTTGACCTGGCAATCCCGCGCCTGCTTCAGCGCATTATCGATCAGGGAATCGGGGGGAAAAACCCCGGGATTATCCTGAAAACTGCGCTCCTCATGCTCGGAATTTCGCTGTTGAGCGCCCTGTTGACAATCGGCAACAACTACTTCTCTGTTCTGTCAGGCGAGGGGATGGCCTTCCGGCTGCGCGAGGCGCTGTTCGCGAAGATTCAAACCTTTTCGTTCGCCAACCTCGACGAGCAGAAGACCGGCCAGTTGCTGGTACGCATGACGAGCGACGCCGGCGCTCTCCAGCGCGTCGTGCTGATCACGCTCCGAATCGGCACACGCGCGCCGCTTTTGATGATCGGCAGCCTGTCGCTGATGATCAGCACCAACCCCGCGCTCGCCCTGACGATGCTGCCGCTGCTGATTATTACGTCCGCGATTATCATCCTCTTTACGACAAAAATGGAACCGCTCTTTAGCGTCGTGCAACGGCAATTAGACCGCCTCAACACCATCCTGCAGGAAAATATCTCGGGAATCCGGCTTGTTAAATCATTTGTCCGCGCCCCGCACGAGGAAAGGCGGTTTGAGGAGGCCAACGAGGCTTACACGGATCGTTCGGTGCGAACCCTGCGCATCATCTCCACCATGTCGCCGCTTTTGAAGTTGTGCATCAATGCCGGAATCGTGGTTGTCGTATGGGCAGGCGGCATCAGGTCGGTCGCAGGCGAGATGTCCGTGGGCGAGATCGTCGCCTTTACCAACTACCTGCTGACAACGATGATGCCGCTAATCATGCTGACGGTTCTTTCCAACGTCTGGGCGGGGGGCATCGCCTCGGCCAAGCGGATTGGCGAGGTGCTCGATACCGTACCCGCCGTCGGCGACCAGCCGGACGCGCTCACGCTGGCCGGACCGGTTGCGGGAAAACTGGTTTTGGAGGATGTTTCGTTTTGCTACAACAGCGGAAAAGCGGAACCTGATCGTCGCAAAGCCGGGATTGAAGATTGCTCCTCGGCACTGGATATCCACAAAACGAATGCCGGCTTTAATAAAAACGAACCGGCTCTCTCCGGCATAAACCTGATTATCGAGGCCGGGCAAAAGGTGGCGATCCTCGGCGCAACCGGCGCCGGCAAAACGACGCTGGTGAATCTGCTGCCGCGCCTCTACGATGTCTCCTCGGGCAGAATTCTGCTCGACGGGACGGATGTCCGTAAAATTCGGCAGGATTCACTGCTGGCGCAATTCGGGATTGTTCCGCAGGAAACCATTCTTTTTTCCGGCGCCATTCGGGATAATATCCGCTACGGCAATCCCCGGGCAAGCGACGAGGCAGTGGAAAAAGCCGCCCGGATCGCCCGGGCGCACGAATTTATTCTCAATCTTCCCGCAGGTTACGACACGCATGTGGAAGAGCGGGGCGTCAACCTCTCCGGGGGGCAGAAACAGCGGCTCGCACTCGCACGGGCGCTGTTGACCCGCCCGCCGATCCTGATTCTTGACGACAGCACCAGCTCCGTTGACGTAGAAACGGAGGCCAAAATTCATGCGGCGCTGGAGAGCAGCGACTACCACCCCACGACCATTATCGTCGCGCAGCGGATCAGCACCGTCTTGAAGGCGGACAAGATCGTGCTTCTGGAACAGGGACGTATCGCCGCCGCGGGCACGCACCCCGAGCTGATGCAGAAGAGCGCCATTTACCGGGAGATTTATCAATCCCAGCTTGGCAACGGCCTGGACCGGGACATGATGGACGCACAAAAAGCACCAGCGGGGGAACAATCATGAGAATCCCATATCAAACCCGGGCAACCGGAGGGACCCGCAGCGCTTTATCGAAATATGGGAGGGCTTTCCGAGGCAGAATTGAGCGGGCCCAGGACCCCCGTCACTCCCTGAGCAGGCTTTTTTCCTACCTGTCGCCTTACCGCGTCCAACTTATTATCGTCTGCGTCATTATCGTCATCTACACCATCCTCGGGCTGGTCGGGCCGTATCTTATGGGGGTTGCCATAGACAAGTTTATTGCCGTCAAAAAGCTCTCCGGCCTTAGGGGAATCGCTCTTTTGATGCTCCTGGCCTACCTCCTGGAAAACCTGTTTCATGGCCTCTCAGCCTGGATGATGGCCGAGATTTCGCAGCAGGCTTTAAAGAAACTGCGCAAGGAACTGTTTGCCCATTTGCAGCGGCTACCGCTTGGTTTTTTCGACAACAACCCGGCCGGCGAGCTGATGAGCCGCCTGACCAACGATATCGACGCCGTCAATCAGACGGTCTCCCAGAATTTCACCTCGCTTTTTGCCAGCGTCCTGTCGCTGGCCGGAATAATCATCGCGATGTTTGCGCTGAATTTCTGGCTGGCGCTGGTCTCCCTGCTGATCATCCCGATAATCCTCGTGTTTGCCAATTTTATTGCCCGCTATACGCGCCGGGGCTTCCGGAATTTACAAAAACATCTCGGGGAATTAAACGGGGTGATGGAGGAGGCGATCAGCGGTCAGAAAGTGGTAAAAACGTTTGGGCGGGGTGAAACGACGTTGGCGACTTTTCGCCAGAGCAACGAGGCGGTGTTTCATGCGGCTGTTTCGGCAAACGTCTATGCCATGCTGCTGATTCCTTTGACAGGCGTTCTCGGCAACTTCTTTATCATTGCACTTGCGGGCTTCGGCGGCTGGCTGGCGCTGGGAGGCCTGGTCAGCGTCGGCATTATCGCTACCTTCATCAACTACGCGCAGAACTTCATCAGCCCCTTGCGTCAGCTCGCCGGCATGTATAACTCGCTCCAGGCCGCTTTGGCCGGGGCCGAGCGGGTCTTCGAAATCATTGACACGCCGCCCGAAGCGGATGAGGCCGCGGGGGCCGCACCGCTTGGTTCGCTTACGGGGGATGTCGTCTTCGACGATGTAAGTTTTGGTTATAATAAGGGAAATAATATTATCAAGGGGATGACCTTCACCGCCATAAACGGGAAAACGCTGGCCCTGGCGGGGCCGACCGGCGCCGGCAAGACCACCATCATTAACCTCTTGACAAGATTCTACGAGGTGGATAAGGGTCGGATAACCATTGCCGGCAGGGACATCCGCACCATCGGCAAGGCCGATCTGCGCCGGCAACTGGGAATAGTGTCGCAGGATACCTTCCTTTTTTCCGGAACGGTGCTGGAAAATATCCGGTACGGTCGGCTTGCGGCAACCGACCAAGAGTGCATCGAAGCGGCAAGGCTTGCCGAGGCCGATCCCTTTATCCGTCAGCTTGCCAATGGTTACGATACCGGCCTCTCCGAGCGGGCCGGCAATCTAAGCCAGGGACAGCGGCAGCTTTTAGCGATCGCCCGGGCGATTCTTGCCAACCCGGCCATCCTGATTCTCGACGAGGCCACAAGCTCCGTTGATACCCGCACCGAGATCAGGATACAGACGGCGCTTTTGAGACTCATGCAGGGACGCACCAGTTTTGTGATCGCCCATCGCCTGAGCACCATCCGCGAAGCGTCCCAACTATTGGTGATCGACCAGGGAGAAATAGTGGAACGAGGAACGCATTCGGAACTGATTGGCAAACAGGGGCTGTACCACCGCCTCTATCTGAGCCAGTTTTATAATAAATAAAGGAGAATTTTCATGGCAATCGATCCCAACAAGGTTATTTACTCGATGATTGGAGTGGCAAAGTTCTACGACAACCGCCCGGTTTTGAAGGACATCTACCTGTCCTATTTCTACGGCGCGAAGATCGGGGTGCTGGGACTGAACGGCTCCGGCAAGAGTTCGCTGCTCCGGATCCTGGCCGGCGTCGATCACGATTTCAACGGAGAGACGATCCTGTCTGCCGGCTACACGGTCGGCTTGCTGGAGCAGGAGCCCCAGTTGGACAACACGAAAACGGTCCGCGCGGTGGTTGAGGAAGGCGTACAGGACACGGTAAATCTCGTCAATGAATACAACGAGATCAACGAAAAATTCGCCGAGCCGCTGTCCGATGAAGCGATGACCAAACTGCTCGACCGCCAGGCAACCGTGCAGGAGCGTCTGGACGCCCTCGATGCGTGGGACCTCGATTCCCGCCTCGAAATGGCGATGGACGCGCTGCGCTGCCCGCCCGGCGACACGCCGGTGCAACTGCTATCCGGCGGTGAGCGTAGGCGGGTCGCCCTCTGCCGCCTTTTACTGCAAAACCCGGACATCCTGCTCCTCGACGAGCCGACCAACCACCTCGACGCCGAATCCGTCGCCTGGCTGGAGCATCACCTGAATTCCTACGCCGGTACCGTCATCGCCGTCACCCACGACCGCTACTTCCTCGACAACGTGGCCGGCTGGATTCTCGAATTGGACCGCGGCCAGGGGATTCCCTGGAAGGGGAACTACTCCTCCTGGCTCGAGCAGAAGCAAAACCGCCTCCGCCTCGAGGAAAAGCAGGAAAGCGCCCGCCAGGAAACCCTCCAGCGGGAACTGGAGTGGATCCGCATGTCGCCGAAGGGTAGGCACGCAAAGTCCAGGGCCCGGATCAGCTCTTATGAAAACCTCCTCTCCCGGGAAACGGAGGAGCGGGCCAAGGAATTGCAGATCTACATTCCGCCAGGGCCGAGGCTGGGGAGGCTCGTCATCGAGGCCCAGGATGTGAAGAAATCCTTTGGAGAGCGGATACTTGTCGATAACATGACGTTTAACCTGCCGCCCGGCGGGATTGTCGGCATCATTGGGCCAAACGGCGCCGGCAAGACCACCCTCTTCAAGATGATCATCGGCCAGGAAACACCGGATTCCGGGACAATCCGGGTCGGCGAAACGGTCAAACTGGGATATGTCGATCAGAGCCGGGACATCCTCGATCCGGAAAAGACGATCTGGGAGACGATTTCAGAAAAACAGGAGGTTATTGTCCTTGGTGATCGCGAGGTAAATTCAAGGGCCTATGTGTCGCGGTTCAATTTTTCCGGGACCGACCAGCAGAAAAAGGTGGGCCGCATCTCCGGCGGCGAGCGGAACCGCGTCCATCTGGCAAGGATATTGAAGGAGGGTGCGAATGTCCTTTTGCTCGACGAACCGACGAACGACCTCGACGTCAATACAATGCGGGCCCTCGAAGAGGCGCTGGAGAATTTCGCCGGCTGCGCCGTTGTCATCAGCCACGACCGCTGGTTTCTCGACAGGATCGCGACACACATCCTCGCCTTCGAGGGGGACAGCGCCGTTGTCTGGTTCGAGGGAAACTATTCCGAGTACGAAGCGGACCGCAAGGCGCGCCTCGGCGCGGCGGCCAGCCAGCCCCACCGGATCAAGTATCGGCAACTGACGAGAATCTGACGCCACGGTGATTTTGTTCCCCCTGCACGCACTTAATTTTAAAAGAAGGCGGGGGCAATTGTCCCCGCCTTCTTTTTGCACAGGCTCTGTTCTTAGGGCGTGAGTGCCCACTTAAGGATTCCCAACCCCTCTAAAATCGGCTCCAGCCGGCGCTTGCTTAGCGCCCGATCCTCGTTGGAACGGGGCAGCTCAATGTTCAGCGTTCCCTTGAAGCCGGCCGCATGCAGTTGCTGGAAGATCGTCTTGAAGTCAATTTTGCCTTCGCCGACGGGCAGGTGGCGGTCGAGGATCATGTCGTTGTCGCTGACGTGAGTGCTGACGATCCGGCCCGGAAAGGCGTCAATGAAGGATTTCGGACCACCGGGCAGCAGACTCGCGTGGGCGATATCCAGCGTGAGCCCGAAGTACTTCGAGGGAATGGCATCCAACACCCGCGACAGTTCCTCAATAGTTACGCCAAGATATACAATCTCCGACTCTTCATGGACCTTATTCATGTTCTCAATCCCGATCGGCAGGCGGTACTTTTCGGCCAGTTCCACCACTGGCTCGTAGGTCTTGGTCAGGCACTCGAAGACGTAGTCCCGAAAGAGGCTGAAGTGATAGCCGAAATGGAGCACTACGTATTCGGCCTCGAGCTGGTGGGCCAGCTCCACGTAAGCCAGAAGGTGCTGGACCACCGCCTTGCGCACGGTGGGTTCGATCTCGGCGGCATTGACGAAGGAGGCCGAATGGAGGCCGTAGCGGACGTCCGCCTGGTCGCGGAGCCGCTTGATGCCGTCGATCCGCGCCGGCGTCCACTTATCAAGAAAGTTATTGGGGTTGTTGCAGCTCAGCTCCATCCAGGGAAAACCGTTCGCCTTGGCGAAGGGGAAATATTCCTCGAGGGGTTCCGGTCCGGCATTAAAACACAGTTTCATCTCTTACCTCCCAGTTATTGAATTCAACGATCGAATCAGTATCGATCACTTTTTTGCCGGGCTCGCAGCTCCGGCCTTTTCCGCGACAGCCTGGTCAAGCGCCGCGAGCGTCTCCGCAAGCGTGGCGGGCAGCTCGCCGCCGAAACGCTCCCGCAAACCGAGGCTGTCGCACCACAGGAGTGTTTCCCTGGCCGCCCGGGACATCCCGGCGGGCGCCCCCAGGGCCTCCAGGGAGGCTGCCACCTCTTCCATTTCATGGGCCATCCGCCCGGCGTTGACTATCCCCTTGGTCATCTGCTGGCGGGCCGTTTCCCGGAAGGGAACACCGTCCAGGGACTCGGCGAGGGAAGCCAACACCGTCTCATCCACCCCGTAACGGTGGGCGACGGGGAGCATCTCCAGAAACAGGGAAAGCAGCCCCTTCGTAAAGATGCTGCGCAAGAGCTTGATTGCCGAGGCCTCGCCCGGTTTTGGGCCGATGACCCGGATATTCATCCCGTAGGGGGTAAGTCTCTCCCTGAACAGCTCAGCCCCGGCGCCCGAGGCCAGGATCGGCACCCGGTGAAGAAAGGTGGGGATCGCCCCCATCATCGCCGCATCGACAAAGAGCGCGCCCGTGGGCTCCACTACGGCGGCCGCGGCCTCCATGACCTCCGGGGCGGCGGTGTTGACATCAACGTAGAGATGCGAGGGGCCGAGAAACGGGGCCAGCTCCCGGGCAATGGAAACCGCCATCGCCCCGGTGACGCAGGAAAAGAGGATGTCGGTCCGGGCGGCCAGCTCCCCGGCGCTTTTTTCAGCTATGGCGCCGATCTCGGCGGCGTGACGGCCGATAACCTCGGCGTAGGGGGGAGTCGCCTGCATCCGGTCATAATACAAAACCTCGGCCAGGCCTGCCTGAAGCAGACCTTTGGCCAATCCATAACCAGCCCCTCCGAAACCGATAAATCCCAGCTTCATTGTTTTTTCCTCCTTTTTCACCAGCGGTCCACCGTATAGAGTGGCAGCTTCTCCCGGAGCAACTCCGCGGAACGATAAGGGTTGAATATCCCGCAGGTGCAGGGTTCGGCCATGATAACGCTTCCGTCCCACTCACTGATCTTCCCGGTCTTGACCCGGCGGATCATGTCCTTGACCAGATGGGGCGAGACCACGCCGTGGCCGCACATCGTCGTGAACTCCCGGATATCGGCCGGCGCCAGGCGATCTGTCCGCCCGTGGATGCCGAGCGACAGGTTGACCATGTGCGGGGTTATGCCCAGCTCCGCGGCGATCTGGCGGACGTCGTCGATGATCCCGCTGACCATGATGGAAATCCCCTCATCGGCCTCTTTGATCAGGGCCAGCGCCTGCTTGAGCTTCTCCCGGTCGTTGAAGACGGAATACACGCGCGTCCCCTCGACGGTGATGCTCTCGAGGATCTCTTCGTTTGTAACCCCGCTGTACATGTTGCGGCGCAGCGACGTCGGAATCATGTTGACAGGGCCGGCCTGATAGAGCAACTCGACATTGTGGCGAATCTTCGGGGCGCTCCCCTTGTAGTTGAATCCCCTCGCCGGGTAGATGAACAGGACATAGTCCTTGGCCAGCGATTCCAGACTTCCTTCCCTGTGCAAACTGTGCGTCATGATCCCATCCTTATTCCCAGGCCCGTCCGAGGCCCATGTTGATTTTGGCGTTCGGCCGCCAGGTTAACCCCTCTGCCCGGATGCTGTCGAGGACCTCCTCCGGAATGGCGAGCCCCTGATCGACGATCGTGCAGGCGTCGATGCAAAAGACGCTGTCCACCTCTTTGGCAACCTCGAGAAGCGTCCGGAGGATGCCGCGCAGCTCGTCCCTTTTCACCTTGATCTCGATGATGGCGGAAAGCACCCGCTCGCCGAGCAGCTCCGGCTTCAGCTCTCCCGTCGCCTCGTTGGCAATCATGGAGTGGATCGGGTTATGGGCCTCGATCTTGTGGACGCCGGCGCGGGCGATCGCCCGGGTAATCCGCTGGATGTCGAGAAGCGACATGCCGAGCGTCGGCCGGCCGATCTCGATCGCGACGCCCACCTCGCCGGGACCGACGCGATGGGTCACATCGTTGGTCTTGGACTCCTCTGTTCCGCGGCCCTGGATGCCGGTGGCCGCATGCGTGGCGCTGGGGTCGCTGAAGTAGCGGCGCAGCGCCCGCGGGTAGTCATAGACATTGGGCGATTCGGCAATCGCGTCCACGGGGCAGTGGGCGGCGCGCAGACAGGTGCTGCATTCGTAGCAGATATCCTGTTCGATGCGGCTCTTAAGACCGTCATAGCGAATCGCGCCGGTGGGACAGTAGGGCTGACAACGGCCGCAGCCCACACATATTTCTTCGTGAATAATCATAGACTTGACCTCTTGGGTGACAAAATCAGGGCCGCCCTGCGACCTGTTTGTTCCGGAAAACGGATGACGTTTTCCGTCCGCGGCCGGATGAGCCCGGCCTCCCGGGCGGTGAGCTGCCGTTGGGAGTTGATCAGTGCGTGAATTGTTCCGGCGGCGGTGATATCGCCGATCAGCGCGCCCCCGACCGCCCTTCCCGCGACGAGGAAAAGCTCCCTCCGGACAAAGGCGTCCGCTCTTGCATGGGAGATCACCTCCGCCCCGGAAACCGGGGGGCCGAGGATCACCATAGCCAGACCGTGCAGATCCATCGCGTTGATCCGCGTCATATCCCGGTGCGGCGTGGGCACGGCCCGATAGAGATTCTCGGCCGCCAACCGCCCCTGGGAAACCGCCTGCGGCCAGGTATTGGGACTGATCTTCTCTCCCCGGGAGGAGATGACGGCAACGTCCCCTGCGGCAAAGATCCGCGGATCGCTCGTCTGCAACCCTGGAGAAACGATGAGTTTCCCGTCCGTGAGCAATCCCGTTCCTTCCAAAAAAGAGGTGTCGGGCGCCGTGCCCGTCGCCACAAGCAGGGTATTGCAGGAAAGCCAGCGCCCGCCTACCTTCAGCGCGTCAATCGCCCCCCCGCTGGCGCTGATTTCCTCCAGGGGGGCGTTGACGCAAATCTCGATTCCCAGCCCGCGGAGATGCGCCTCTATGACCTCCGTGGACTCCGGCGAGAGGGCGCGCAGCAGGATATGACCCCGCCTTACGACCAGGGCGACAGCGAGGCCCGCCTGGCGGAGATGGACTGCCGTTTTAACCCCGACGAGGGAACCCCCGAGGACGACGACTTGCCGATGATCCGTAAGCCAAGCCTTGGCCCTGCGGGCGTTGGTCAGATCCCGGATAGGGAAGATCCCGTGGCAGGGTGGACCGGCCAGGATACCGGGCAGATAAGGATCTCCGCCGTGAGCGAGGATCAGGCGGTCGTAGCCAAGCGTCTCTCCTCCCTCCAGCGTCAGACTGCGGGAGTCACAATCCACTGTTTTCACGCGGACGCCGGTCCGTACCGTCAGGAGCGGATCATTATTCCCTGTCGGGAAGAATAACCTCTCCTCCGGTAGCGCCCCAACCATGAACTGGGGGAGCAGGGTCCGATAGTAACCGGTCTCTTTTTCGGCGTCGATCAGGGTTACGGCCTGGTCGGGCCGGAGCATCCGGCAGGTCATGGCGGCCTGAAAACCGGCGCGGCCGCCGCCAACGATAATACATGTCATCTGATTGCTCCTTTTTGGGTCCTTCCGCATCTTAAGACCGGAGAAACCAGTCCAGCACCTCGTCCGGCCGGAGCGGGTGGTCGAAATGGCCCAGGATGCCGCCCGCGCCGGCCAGGTTTTCGCAAAGCAGGGCACGGACCTTTTCGCTTCCCCAAAGGGGCAGGGGTGTGGCGATCAGAACCTTGAGACCGAGCGCGGCCAGTCCCAGCGCCACGGTGAATTCCCGGCTGTTCCGGAGCCCCGTGAAACAGATCCCCCTCAGCGAGGAAAGCCGCCCCGCCTCCGCCAGAGCACGAACCGCGGCCATGGGGCCTTCCTGCGCGTCCAGGACGCCGACGGGAAGTTCCTGCTTCATCATCCAGAGGGCCGCATCGCCCCAGGAGGCGACGGCGTGGTCCTCGGCCCGGAGCGCCTTGGCCAGTTCCGTGGGAAGGTGACCCAGCGATTGCAGCAGGGTGTCGGCCCCGCCGATCAGCGCAATCCTCGCCGCTCCGCTGTTCTTGAGGGCAGACAAAATCTCCTTGTCCCCGAGGGCTGCCTGCCCCGCCGCGATCAGGGCTGCAGCGGGGGCAAAGGCGGCGGGGGGACGGCGGTCAAAGGCCTCGCGGGCGCGTTTCAAGATTTCCGCTGTCCCGGTGCTGTTCGCAGCAAAGATGATGGCAACATTCATCTTTTCACAAAGGGAAAGAACCCCCGGGTCGGTCCCTTCCCCGGCCAGGAGGAGGTTAAGTTTTCCCGAACTGATAACGGACTCCGCCTCGCCGGTGGTACAGACAATGGGAAGAAAGTTCGCTCCGCCGGGAATCCAGTCGCCCAGGGAAACCAGCCGGACTTCGGGATTGTTCGTGCCCGCTGTTTCCTTCAGCAGCGCCTCGACGGCGGTCTGCGGAATCCGTCCGGCGACCCCGACCCGGATTGCCTCACCCGCGAGCAGACCGTATCCGACCTGGACGGCCCTAATGGCGGGTTCGATTTTCTCCTGACCGTGCAGGCCGACCCCAAGCAGCCCCAGGCGAATGGCCTGACGGATCAGGGTCTCAGGCGCGGCGGAAGGCCGGGCCAGCATCCGTACGCTTGCGAGTATCTCCGCGAACGAGAGGGGTTGGTTGCCCGTTTCTGGGAACACCTTGCCGCAAGGTGTCCCCACCGCAGCCGCCCTGGACGCGAGAGACGCAGGAAAAGCGATTTCGGCGCTGTCCGGGTGCAGGGCCATCGTCTCCAGGGCGCCCTGGAGGCTCAAGCGAAGCAGAAAAGCGGCAACCATCCCGTCACGCTCCAGACCGCAGAGGCCGCTCTGCGTCCCGCGCCCGTAAGGATCGATCCGGCAGGGGCCCTGCATGCAGCCGTAAGGGCAGCTAAGACCGAGGCGGAGGAAACCGTCCTGCGGCTGCTGTTTTTCATATCGTTCCCAGTTGAGACCAATTCCCCTCCGGGATGCGTCGCGCAGAAGCTCCTGGCTTATTGGGTCCACCGTCTTGAAATGAATCGTTTCCATAAGTTATTAAACTCCTGACTGATTGGTTATGGGGCTGATGATTTTATCTTCCGATATCCAGGATGCGGATCCCTTCGCGACCCACCCCCGCCAGCGCCTTTGTTGTGTTCTGTCTTTTCTCCCCGAGGAGCTCTTCAATCTCGTCGAGTTCCATTACCTCCAGCGCCTGCGTCGGACAGACATCCACACAGACCGGCTTTTCCATGTAGAGACAGCGGTCGCACTTGACGGCGATCTTCCGCTCGCAGGAGGGATAGATGACGCCGTAGGGGCAAAAGGCGGTACAGGTCCAGCAGCCGATGCAGCGCTCCTCTTGAATGATCACCATGCCGCTCTTTTCGTCCCGGTGGAGGGCGCCGGTAAGACAGGCATCCAGACAGGGCGCCTGGAGGCAATGGCGGCACTGGAGCGGAAAGGCGCCGCCCGGTCCTCCCTCGACGCGGACTCGGGGCCGGGGGACAGGGGTTTCCTGAACGGCGGCAAGCAGGGTCTTCCCCTCGCTGCCCCGTTCCGCCCCGCAGTACAGCTCACAGGTCTTGCAACCCAGGCAGCGGTCCATATAAACTCCGATCACTTTCATGCAATACTCCTGACTTTGAATTTAAAATTCCCGATCCTCGGCCGGTCACTCTTTCTGTCCGTTGCCCTCCTCATGCCGCCGCCGTTTTTCCTTTGTTGTATTTTTCCCAGAGGATGCGGAACAGCGGGGCGAAGAGCGAGAGGATCGCGAAGACCGAGAGGACCGCGGAGATCGGACGGGTGAAGAAGATCCCGACGTTGCCGTGGGAGATCGTCAGCGACTGCCGCAGTGACATCTCCACCATGGGACCCAGCACGAGCGCCAGGACCATCGGCGCGGCCGGGTATTTCATCTTGCGCATGACGTATCCGATTCCGCCGAAGGCAATCATGATCCACACGTCGAATATGTTGTTGTCCGTCGCAAAGACGCCGACGGCGGAGATCGTGATGATCAGCGGCATCAGGATCTTGTAGGGGACCTTCAGAAGACGGACCCAGAGGCCGATCATCGGCATGTTCTGGATGATCAGCATGATGTTGCCGATGTACATGCTGGCGATCAGACCCCAGACGAATTCCGGGTTCGAGGAGAAGAGCAGGGGACCCGGACGCATCCCGTGGATCAGCAGGGCGCCCAGAAGGACCGCCGTCGTTCCCGAACCGGGGATGCCCAGCGTAAGGAGCGATACCATTGCGCCGCCCGCCGCCGCGTTGTTTGCGGACTCCGGTGCGGCCACCCCTTCGAGCACGCCCTTTCCGAACTTCTCCGGGTGTTTGCTGAACTTCTTGGCCGCCGCATAGGACATGAAGGAGGCGATCGTTGCCCCGGCGCCGGGCAGGATTCCGATGAAAAACCCGATGAAGGAGCCCCGAATGACGGTCTTCCAGGAGTTCTTCCAGTCCTGGAGGTTCGGGAAGAGGGTCCGGATGCGCAGCTTCGTCTTGGAGACCATCGTTTCGATCGGCGATTCCATGTTCTCCAGGATCTCGGAGAGGGCGAAGAGACCGACCGCCATTCCGATGAAGCCGATGCCGTCGAGCATGTTCATGCTGTCGAAGGTGAAGCGGGCCACGCCGCTTTGCGCGTCGATCCCGATGCAGGCCACCAGAAGCCCCAGGATGCCGCTGATGAGTCCCTTCAGCGGGGAGTCGCCCCCCAGCGAGGTCACCAGGGTCAGCCCCATGAAGGTGAGGGCGAAATATTCCGGCGGGCCGAAGGAGACCGCAAATCTGGCCAGCGGCGGGGCGAGGAAGGTAAGCAGCGCAATCGCGAAGGTGCCCCCGATGAAGGAGGACATCGCCGCCATCCCGAGTGCGGGACCGGGCCGTCCGTTCTTGGCGAGCTGGTGGCCGTCAATGCAGGTCATCACCGACGCCGATTCGCCCGGCACGTTCAGCAGGATCGAGGTGGTCGCTCCGCCGAACATCGCCCCGTAGTAGACCCCGGCCATCGTGATAATCGCGGTGGTCGGATTCATCCCGAAGGTGATCGGAATCAGGATCGCCACGCCCGTCGTCGGGCCAATTCCCGGCAATACCCCGATCAGAGTTCCGAAGAGTGTTCCCATGAAACAGAAGAATAGGTTCTGCCACGAGCTCGCGACCTGAAACCCCATGATCAAATTGTTGAAGATTTCCAAGGTATGACCTCCAAATCCCTAAAAGCCGAACATGTTTCTGGGAAGTGAGATTCCCAGCAGAACCTGGAAGACGATGTAGAGGCAGGCCGTCGTCGCGACGGCGATCAGGAGCGCCACCCACCAGCGCTCCCGCTGGACGACCTTCATCAGGTACATCACGAAGATGACGGTGTTTAAAACGAACCCCATCGTCTCCATCAGCAACGTGAAGAGAACCAACCCCCCCAGCACCTTGGTCACGGCGATGAGGGCCTGCCTGGCCGGGAACGGGGAGCCGTCGTCGGCATCCTTCGGCCGCAGGGACGCCCCGACGACGAGAATCAGGGAGAGTCCGGCCAGGATGATCCCCAGCCAGAAGGGGAAAAAGCCGCTCCCCGGCCCGAAGGTTGCCGACGGCGGCATCATCCGTGCTTCGTTGATGACATATCCCGCCAGGACCAGCAGGACAACACCGGTAATCAGATCCGCTTTCTTCATCGAATGATTGCCTTTCTAACGGGTCTCCAGTAAAAGCGGGGACGCAGCGCGATGCGCCCCCGCTTTGATTTGCTTGCCGGAATAAACCGACCGTTTTCCCGACTGTTTTGATGAACCTGTCGTTATTTCTTTTTGATCAGCCCCATATCCGTAAGGACGGTCTTGTATCTGGCGTTTTCTTTCTCAAGAAACGACCCGAACTCGGCGCCGTCCATCCAAGCCTCGGAGAGCATGTTTTCCGCTACATACTTTTTGAAGATATCCGTTTTTGTGTAGTTGAAAAGCGCGGTTTCCAGAACCTTGCGGGCGTCCGCCGGAATATCGGCCGGGGCGACCAGACCCCGGTTCTGCACATACGTGGCGTCGATCCCCTGCTCCTTCATCGTCGGGACCTCGGGGGCGCCGGCGAGCCGCTTCTCGGCGAAGACACCGAGGAGTCTGACCTTGCCCGCTTTATAGAGTTCGAGGGCCTCGCCGGGGTTGGCGACACCAAGGTCAACGTGTCCGCCGAGGATCGCCGCGTTGACCTCGCCGCCGCTGTTGAAGACGATGTAGTTGAGCTGGACGCCCGCCGCCTTCTCGATCAGGTAGGAACAGATGGAGTCCGATGAGCCCAGCTGCGTTCCGCCCACGGTAATCTTCTTCGGGTTGGCCTTCGCGTCAGCGACGATCTCCTTCATCGATTTGTACTTGGACTCGGTCCTGACCATCAGCATGTACTCGTCGAAGGCGAAATTGGCGATCGGAGTGAAATCCTTCAGCCCGACGGGGGCTTTCCCTCTCAGCGGGGTGGTCAGGAAGCTCGTGACCGCGGTCAGCATGTAATAAGGATCCTTCTTCTTGTTGGCCACATAGGCGAAGGCGATGGCGCCGCTTCCACCGGGCTTGTTCTCGACGACCAGCGGTTTGGGGAGGAGCTTCTCCTTTTCGATGGCCGCGGCCAGGGTGCGGGCGAAGATGTCGCTTCCGCCTCCGGCGCCGGCATGGACAATCAGGGTAACGGGTTTTTCCGGATATCCGGCGCCCAGCGCACTTCCCGCTCCAACGGCGAAAAACAGCGCCACCAAAAACAATACTGACAGTCTGGACAGGGTTTTCATTCTATACCTCCATGATGGTTCCGGAACACCGGCAGTCTCCCAAAAAAACCGCCGCGGCCGGACTTAGAAATTAATGACATCCTAAACCTACACCAGCTTCGTTCAGCGAATATTGCCGCGATCACCCCCTTTGTTTTCTTCACGCAACACCGGGTTGACGGACTGTTCGTGACTGCTCTCGTCGTTTTGATTATAGATCTGCTCAATCTGAATGTCGTAATGGATTTTTAGCTCCCGGGCCGCCCCCTCCGCATCCCGCGCAACGATCGCCTTCAATATCCGGTCATGGATGTCGAGCATCAACTCGATTCGAGAGGGATCCTTGAGGAAGTAATCCCGCCGCATCTTGATCCAGAGGGGTTGAATGGCCATGTCGAGAAGCTTTTCCGTAATCGCTTCGATAAGCCGGTTTTTCGTGGCGCGGGCGATGGCCAGATGGTACTCCTTCCCGTAGCGAAGGTACTCCTCCAGATCGCCGCGGCGTCCCCGTTCGCACTTTTCTTCCCATGCCTTTTGAATCGCGAGCAAATCGGCATCCGTCGCAACCTTAATGGTAAGTTGCACCGCGCCGATCTCCAGCGCCT
>JAHYJE010000039.1 GCA_019429105.1 Syntrophobacterales bacterium | reverse complement strand
GTTCAGACGTGTGCTCTTCCGATCTGGGGGGGTGGCGCACGACTTCAACAATATGTTGGGGGTGATTATCGGTCATGCGGAAATGGCGCTGGCAAAGCTTGCCCCCGGCCGCCCGTTTCATGCCGATTTTACCGAGATACTGAAGGCTGCTGAGCGGTCTGCCGGTCTTACCCGGCAATTGCTGGCCTTTGCCCGCAAGCAGACCGTCGCTCCCCGGGTGCTCGATCTCAACGATGCGGTGGCGGGCATGCTCAATATGCTGAGGCGGCTGATCGGCGAGGACATCGATCTTGCCTGGCTGCCGGGCGCCGCTTTGCCGCCGATCAAGATTGACCCGGGCCAGATCGACCAACTGCTGGCGAACCTGTGCATCAATTCCCGCGACGCCATCGCCGGGGTGGGCAAACTCACCATCGAGACGGAAAAAATAACCCTCGATCGGGAATATTGCGCCGAACATGAGGGGTTCTTTCCCGGCGATTTTGTCCTTTTGGCCGTGTCCGATGATGGTTGCGGCATGGACAAGGCGCTCCTTGCCAACATCTTCGAGCCGTTTTTCACCACAAAAGGCGTGGGAAAGGGCACTGGCATGGGGTTGGCCACGGTTTACGGCATCGTCAAGCAGAACGGCGGCTTCATCAATGTCTATAGCGAACCGGGAAAGGGGACGACCTTTAAAATATATCTGACCGCCCATAAGGGCCAGTCTGCCGAAATGCAAGCGAAGCGCCCGGAGGATATCAGGCCTGGCCAAGGCGAGACGGTCCTTTTGGTGGAAGACGAGTCGGCGAATCTGGAGCTGGGAAAAATTATGCTGGAGGGTTTCGGGTATATGGTCCTTGCCGCCGCATCTCCCCTCGAGGCGATGCGGCTGGCAGAAGAAAATGCCGACGCAATCGACCTGCTTGTGACCGACGTGGTCATGCCGGAGATGAACGGACGGGAGCTGGCCGGGCGTCTGCAATCCCTTTACCCGGGTTTGAAATGCCTGTTCATGTCCGGCTATATGGCCAATGTGATCGCCCACAACGGCGTGCTGGATGAGGGTGTCCATTTCATCCAGAAGCCGTTTTCAAGGCAAGCCTTGGCCGACAAGGTACGAACGGCGCTGGCAAAAAAATAGCATGGTCAAGGTTGCCGGGGCGGGGGAATCCCCAACGCCGGCTTGTGAAAAGAGGTGTTTCCAATTACTATGATAACTGAAATGCTCTTACTGATCAGAAAGATTCGCCTTATCGGCTTGCTGGCATTGGCGGTTTCCCTTTGGGGTGTTGCTTCGCCTGTAACCACGGTTCTTGCCGCGGACAAGCCGCCAGAGATTCGCGCCGGTTTCCACCGGAACTTTCCTCCCGGGTACGTCATCGACGAGGCAACCGGCAAACCCGCCGGATTTGCCGCTGAAGTCATGAACGAGGTCGCAAGAATAGCCGGACTCGAAATCCGTTATCTCGTGTTCGATGATTGGCCGCAGATCAACAACGCGTTATTGGCAGGACGCATCGATATCGTTCCCAACATGGGGATAACGGAGGAACGGAAGCGTTATGCGGACTTTACGAGTCCGGTGGGGGCTCTTAATATCAGAATCTTTGTTCGTGAAACCGCTTTGGGCATACGCGGTCTTGCCGACCTGCAGGACAGAAACGTCGCCGTAGTCGATTTCAATGCGGGGCAGATGATCATGCGGGAATACGGAAAGGGAAGGGTCGTTGTTTTTAATTCCCTGGAGGAGGCCTCATTTTCCTTGCTGTCGGGAAAGACGGACGCCCTGATCTATCCGGAACAGCCGGTTCTGTTGATTGCCCGCAAAAGCGGGGTCGCAAACCGGATAAAGGCAGTCGGGGCGCCTCTTGTGGAGGTCAAGCGCGCCATTGCCGTTAAAAAAGGGGAGCCTGCCCTGCTTGCCAAACTCGATCGGGCGGTGCAATTGTTCATCGCCACCCCTAAATGCCGGGAAATATACGCCAAATGGCACTTTGAGCCAGAGCCTTATTGGAGTCCCAGGCGCGTAGCGATCATCGTAGGTATTTTTCTTTTGCTGTTAATCATTGTCATTGCAATAGCGCATCACCTTTCGTTGCGGCGGCTGAACCGGGATTTGCAAAGCTCTCTGGAAAGACAGAAAAGCGCCGAGGCGCTGCTGCAAAAAAGCGAAATGCGCTACCGTCACCTTGTCGAGTCTTCCCACGACTTGATCTGGGAGGTTGACGAAAACGGCGTCTATACCTACGTCAGCCCGCTCGTCAAGGAGCTGCTCGGATACGAATCCGGGGAGGTGCTGGGGAAAACGCCGTTCGACCTGATGCCCGAAAAAGAGGCCGGACGCGTCAAAGCGCTGTTTGCAGACATCGCCGCCGGGCGGCAATTGTTTCGGAATTTTGAAAACTGCAACCGGCATAAGGATGGGACCCTTGTGATCCTGGAAACCAACGGGTCGCCGATTATCGACGAGAGCGGCGCTTTTTGCGGCTATCGGGGCATGGACCGAGATATTACCGAGCGCAAACGGGCGGAGGAGGACCGTCAGCGGCTGGCGGCGGCGATCGAACAGTCCGGGGAAACGGTGGTGATTGTGGATAAGGAGGGGATAATTCAATATGTAAATCCGGCCTTTGAGCGCACAACCGGCTATACGCGCGCAGAGGCCGTGGGAAAGAACCCGCGGATCTTGCAAAGCGGCCGTCAGGACATTGATTTCTACAAGAGCTTGTGGAGCGTGCTGACAGCCGGCGGGACGTGGAAGGGGCATTTCGTCAACAAGAAGAAGGACGGTTCCCTCTACGAGGAAGACGCCACGATTTCTCCGGTAAGAAATTTGTCGGGAGAGGTAATCCACTATGTCGCGGTCAAGCGTGATGTCACCGAAAAGTTGAAGACGGAAAGACAGCTTTTGCAGGCCCAGAAGCTGGAGGCAATCGGCACCATGGCCGGCGGCATCGCGCATGATTTCAATAATATTCTCGGCGCCATTGCCGGATACACCGAACTTTCCCTCGCAAAAATTCCCCCGGAAAGCAGGATCAAGCATTATCTGGAGCAGATCCAGACGTCCAGCCAGCGCGCCATCAGCCTGGTGCGGCAGATCCTCGAATTCAGCCGTCTGACCGAGAAAGACCGGAAACCCATCCGGTTGATTCCACTGATCAAAGAAACGGTCAAGATGCTGAAAGAAATAATTCCCTCTACCATTGCGGTGCGGCTGAACATCCGCACCGGTGCGGATGCGGTGCTCGGCGATGCGACGCAGATTTACCAGGTTCTGATGAATCTCTGCACCAACGCCTACCAGGCCATGAAGGACAAAGGCGGCCAGTTGGAGATTGAATTGTTGAAAACAGAGGCGGGGGGAGATATTGAAGACAGTATTCAGGGATTGACTCCGGGCTCTTATGTCGAGATTATCATCAGGGACACCGGAACAGGCATAGATCCGCTGATCAGGAAGCGGATCTTCGATCCCTTTTTCACCACCAAAAAGATCGGTGAAGGCACTGGTCTGGGTTTGTCGGTTGTGCACGGGATTGTCCGGAGTTGCGGCGGTAAAATTACCGTCGAAAGCCGGGTTGACGAGGGGAGCGCTTTCCACGTCTATCTTCCCTTGCTTGCCGAAAATCCGGAAGCATCGTCGGGGGAGCTGCCCCAGCCGCTCGGGGAAGGCAAGGGTAGAATTCTGTTGGTCGATGATGAAGAGATGCTGGTTGACATGGCCCGGGAGACGCTGGAGGGTTATGGGTACACGGTGCTGGCCTGGACCGACAGCGTGCAGGCGCTGGAAGCATTCCGCGCCCATCCTGAAGAGTTTGATCTGGTCGTCACCGATCAGACCATGCCAGTTATGACGGGGATTGAATTGGCCCGCAACATCGTATCGATCAGACCTGACATGCCGATCATCCTCTGTACGGGATTTATCGATTCCACGCTTGAAGAAAAGGCAACCGCGGCAAAAATACGGGAAGTTATTTTAAAACCTGTTGTAATCAGGGGGCTTATAGCGAAGATGCAGGAGCTGCTCCCCCCGGCTGGTTAGTCCGGAAAGAAAGAGTGTGGCGCGTGTACTGATAATTGATGACGACGAGATAATGTCCGGGATGCTGGC
The DNA here is from genome assembly GCA_019429105.1 of Syntrophobacterales bacterium. Classification (NCBI taxonomy): domain Bacteria; kingdom Pseudomonadati; phylum Thermodesulfobacteriota; class Syntrophobacteria; order Syntrophobacterales; species Syntrophobacterales bacterium. The sequence continues at coordinate 18,177 of JAHYJE010000039.1, read as the reverse complement.
AGAGGTTGTGACGGATATGGGGCATCTTGCGTCGCGGTCTTTTACCCTGGAGGGCGGTATAAAGGAAGCAGCCGCAGGCGATTTTGCCGTCATCCTCCTCGACGTGAAGCTGCCCGACGGCAGCGGTCTGACGAAGCTGCCTCTGCTGCGCGGTATTTGCAGCTCAGCGGAAGTGATAATCATCACAGCCTATGGAGACAAGGACTGCGCCGAATTGGCGCTGGACAGCGGCGCCTGGGATTACATTCAGAAGACCGCCTCGATTTCCGAAATGAAGATATCCTTGTCCAGAGCCATTCAGTATGCGGAGGCGAATCGCAACAGGACGTCCGGGACTGCCGCTCTCGATCTGGGCGGGATCATCGGCAAGAGCGACAAACTGCGCAGTTGTTTCGGCCGCCTTGCCCAGGCGGCGAAAAGCGATGCCAATCTTCTGCTTGCAGGGGAAACCGGCACCGGCAAGGAACTCTTTGCCCGTGCCTTGCATAGAAACAGCGGTCGCGCCCAAGGCCCATTTATTACAGTTGACTGTGCGGCGCTGACCCCGACCTTGGTGGAAAGCCAGCTTTTCGGTCACGAGAAGGGGGCGTTTACCGGCGCCGACCGGAAGGTGGAGGGCATGATCATGCAGGCAAACGGCGGCATCCTGTTTCTCGACGAGATAGGCGAGTTGCCTCTGCCCATCCAGAAGGCGTTTCTGCGAGTTCTTCAGGATAAACATTTTCGCCCCGTCGGGGGGCGGGAGGAGCTGGAAAGAGATTTTCGCACCGTCACGGCGACCAATCGGTACCTGGAGGCGATGGTTGAGGCTGGGACTTTCCGGAGCGATCTGCTCTACCGCCTCCGGTCGCTGGCGATCAAACTGCCGCCCTTGCGGGAGCGCGGGGGAGATATTCCGAAGCTGGCGTCTTTTTATACGGCAAAGCTCTGCAACCGCTATGGAATAGCTGTTAAAAAGGTTTCTCCGGAATTTATGGGTTTCTTTACCGCGTATCCGTGGCCCGGGAACATCCGGGAACTGATCAATGTCCTGGAAGCAGCGATCGCGGCGGCCTTCGATGAGGAAGCGCTTTACCCCAAGCACCTGCTTACGAATATCCGCCTCCATGCCTTTGCCGCCAATTGCGGCAAGGTGGACGATTAGGCTGCCCCGCAACAGCTTCCCCCGCTGAAAAACGTCCGCGCAGCGGCGGTGTTGGAAACGGAACGTCAATACTTCCGGGAACTGATGGCGCAGGTGAAGGGCGATATCCGGGAAGGCTGCCGCATTTCCGGTCTCTCCCGTCCCCAGCTCTACGCCCAGATCAGAAAACATAAAAGGCGACAGGCTGCTTTTTGAAAAGTTAGAATGCCAGGAGCAGCAAGGAGAAAATGCAGCCTACACTTATTGGCATTGTTCTTGTAATTACAAGTTCACAACTATTGATGAATCTCCAAAACTCAGTAGGAACATAACAGACAAGTAAGCGAGGGTAAATCATGAATATAGAGCCAATTGCAAAACTATTTGTCATTCCCGAATGCTTCTATAGGGAATACGGTTTTTCAAGCAGTTAGAACCAGATTCCCGCTTAAAATCATTGCGGGAATGACAGAATATGAGAGTTTTGCAATTGGCTCTATAGTATGTTACTGCCATTCACGGGACAAAGCGCTTGCCGGTATCTGGGCAGGATTGCAGGCAATCGGTCCGGAGTTGGGGATGGAACAGCACCGGTCGCTTGACAGTTTTGCCGCCAGGCTCAGGCAACCCGGGAGGAATATCGCGCTTGTCTTGCTGTACATTGACAATAAGCAAACCTTGACCGACCTGCTGGCTGTACGTTCCTTGTTGGAGGAATTGCCTGTCGTTTTTTTCTGGACGATCAAGAATCAGAAAATTATCAAATTGTCTCAAGAGCTTAAGCCGCGGGTTATCGTCTACACATTTTGGCCGCAGAAAGAGATCTGCGCGGTTTTGCAGCGCTGCGTCGGCAGATGCGGCAGCGGGGAAGCTGCATAAATTATCATAGTAAGTTGGCGTAAATATTGGGAAGATCATTAACAAGCCAAAAGGAGGAGGTGCAGAGATGGAGGAAAAAGCGGCAATGAATCAGGCGATGAAGGCCATGGCGAACCGGGAGGGCAAGTACCTGACGTTTTCGCTGGCAAAGGAGGAGTAGGGGATCGGCATCCTGAAGGTGAAGGAGATCATCGGCATTATGGCGATTACCACGGTGCCCCGCACCCCGGACTATATGAGGGGCGTCATCAATTTGCGGGGCAAGGTAATCCCCGTCGTGGATTTGCGACTGAAGTTCGGGATGGAGGCGATGGATTACACGGAGCGAACCTGTATTATCGTGGTCGATATTACGGCCTAAATTCCCGCCAAAATTATAACGAGGAACAATGCATTTATTAGGAATTAATCAGTTTATGAACTAAAAAGCCTTTGTTTTCCCCTTTTTTATCGTGATAATTACGACGATGAAAAATGCACACATCGGTAACCGTGGACGGAGATGAGGACGTTGACCAAGGTTAAATATTCCGAGAAGTACGGTGGTGACCAAGGAGTAGCGGGATATTCGCAAAGCCTTGGACATCCAACTCCCTGCCTGGCAATGCCTCGTTATAATTTCCTCGGGAAATTAGGTTACGGGTGAGGGAAAGAAGATTCTGCTCAGGATCCTGGTGGATTCCGTTTCGGAGGTGCTCAATATCAAGGGAAGCGATATCGAGGATACGCCGGATTTCGGCAGTCGGTTGAATACGGAGTATATCCTGGGAATGGCCAAAATGGGCGGTCGCGTGAAGATCCTGCTGGATATCGACCGGGTGCTCAACCGGACGGAAATGACCGTTCTGGATAAAGTTGCCTGAAAAGGCTGACGCCGACTATATGAGTTTTTGACTGTGATTATCAATATTTCCCTCTAAACCCAATAAAGGAGTAGGATCGATGAGTTTGGCAAATATGAAGGTTTCTACAAAGTTATACCTGGGTTTTTCGGTGCCGGTGCTGATTATGATAGTTCTGGGGATAATCTCACTCTCCAGCATGGGGAATATCCAGAGTAGTCTCGAAAGGATCGTAAAAGTGAACAATCTGCGGGGCAATCTTTCCCATGAAACAGGGGCAGATGTCCGGGATATCGCCGTCACGCTGCGGGATATTGCGCTGGTAAAAGAGGATGCCGACAGACAGGCCCATCAAAAAGAGATTGCCGCGCTACGGGAAAAGTATGTAGGCCAGCTCAAAAAAATCGAAGAGTTGACCACTAAAACCGATGCGAAAGGTTTTGAACTGCTCGGGAACGTCAGAAAAGCCCAGGAGGAGGCGAAGGATTCGAATAATAAGGTAATCGAACTGGCTATTGCGCGCAATGACGCCGATGCGGTTGCCCTTCTGGAAAGCAAGGCAGTCCCTGCCATAACAAAGATACTGAAGGCCATTGACGACCTGACAGAACATCAGGTGGAGCGAAGTCGGGTGCGTTTTGAAGAGTCCGAGCGGACTTACGCCTCTGTGCGGCAGTACAGCATTGTGCTGGTGGTGCTCGCGGCGCTTCTTTCCGCTGGTCTGGCTTTTTTCATTATCCGCAGCATTGTTGGCCCCCTGAACAGGGTGATTTCCGGTCTTTCGGACGGGGCGGAGCAGGTGGCGGCGGCGGCGGGTCAGGTGTCTTCGGCCAGTCAGTCGCTGGCGGAAGGGACGACGGAGCAGGCGGCCTCGCTGGAGGAGATGTCTTCGATGACGAAGCAGAACGCCGATCATGCGAACCAGGCGCGGACGATGATGAAGGAAGCCAACCGGATTGTGGAGAAGGTAAACGGCCACATGGCGGACATGGCGGGCGCGATTGTCGAGATAACCCGTTCGAGCGAAGAGACGGAGAAGATCATCAAGACGATCGACGAGATCTCCTTCCAGACCAACCTGTTGGCCCTGAATGCGGCAGTGGAGGCGGCGCGGGCCGGCGAGGCGGGGGCGGGACTTGCGGTCGTGGCCGACGAGGTCCGAAACCTGGCGAAGCGGGCGGCTGATGCGGCGAAGAGCACCAGCAACCTGATCGAGGGGACGATCAAGGCGGTGCGGAACGGGAATGAATTGACCAGCGCGACCCAGGAGGCGTTCAAGGAAAACGCCGCGATTTCCGCCAAGATTGGTCAGTTGGTGGATGAGATTGCGACGGCATCCGAGGAGCAGGCCCAGGGGATAAACCAGGTGGGCAAGGCTGTTGCCGAGATGGACAAGGTTACTCAGTCAACGGCGGCCAATGCGGAGGAGTCGGCCGCGGCCTCGGAGGAGCTGAACGCCCAGGCGGAGCAGATGAAAGTTTATGTAGGGGATTTGGTTTCGGTAGTCGGCGGAAGCACGAGCGGTCGTGTATCGGCGGCCTTGCCGCCCCGGCAGGTTAGAGGCGGCAACGTCCGGCAGGCGGCGCTTCTTTCTCCCCGGAAAGCGGCGGGGCGGGAGCTTGCAACGCCCGGTCATGGGAAAATGAAAATTACCCGGCCCGACCAGGTAATTCCCTTTGAAGACGAAGAGTTCAAGGATTTTTAATCAATTTTCGCATCACCGCGGCGAGTGGAGGAATCCCTTCTCGAGCATTTTATCGAGGAGGGCCTCGGCGCGGGCGGGGTTGAAAGCCCCGCACATGCAGCACTTGGCCATCATCAGGGACGCCCGGCGGGGGGTCAGCCGCCGCAGGCGCACCTGTTCGATCATCTTGCGGATCAGATTGAAAGAAACCATCCCGTGGCCGCACATGGTGTTGAATTCCTGCACTTCCCTCTCGGGCAGGCGGTCTTTTGCCCCCCAGACGCCCAGAGAATGTTCGGCGCTGTGGCGGCTGATTCCCGCCTTTTTGCAGCATTCCTGCACCTCTTCCATCAGGCCGCTGATGTTGATGCAGATGCCCAGATCAGCCCGGATCAGCTCCTCCACCACCCGTCCCAAGGTGTCCAGGTCAGTGAAGACGGCGGCCCCGACTGTGCCGTCAGTCTGTCTGCCGATCAGTTCATCCATTTGGACATTATCCTGGTGCATGCTCCCAATCTTCATGTCGCCCATGTTTACGGGGTTGTGCTTCAGGCAGATGCGCATGAATTCCCGGATCTTCTCGGCCGATCCCTCCCGGTTGATCCCTTTGGCCGTATGCACGAAGATCGTGTAGTCCTGGCGCAGGTCGGAGGCTATGCCCTGCCTATGCAATGTGTTCGTCATGTCGTTGCCTCCTTGAAGAGCGGTCGTCCCAATCCCAGGTTCGTCTTGCCGTTCGGGGAGAGCCGATAACCTGCCATTTTCACCCATTTTTCATGGGGGATCGTTCCATCCGCCAGGCAGCGGGAGGCAACGCCAACGCTGATCACGGTGTCTATTTCGCGCTGTACCTTCTCCAGGACTTCCAGAAAAACAGGAATTTTCTCCAGCTCGGTCTTTAACTCAATGATCGCCGAAAGCACCTTTTCCGCGAGGATATCCGGCCGCATCTTTCCCGTACGGGTGTCTTCCATCAGCAGGGTGACGGGGTTTTCGTGTTCGAAGTGGGGAGACAGAGGCGCCAAAGCCATGGCTACCCTCTCCACGTCCCGGAAACGGGCGCCGATCCCCGGGCGGCCGACCTCTACGACGAGGCCTGCCTCGCCGTGACAAAGCCGTCCGGTTACGTCGTTGCTCTTGATCTCGTCGGTTCCCCGTCCCGGCACTCCGGTTCCCGGATGGACGACGGTGGGGTTGCTGAACTGGGCGCGCAGGAGCCTCGGCATGGCAAGCTCCGGAGGGGTGAGGGCGCCGGTGGGACAGATGTCCGCATCAGCCAGGTAGCCGAGTTTCAGCGGGGCGAGCGCCTTGCGGATGGCGCGGACGAACCAGGGAGGGTAGCCCTCGTTGCGGAGAACCCGGTGGCAGGTACCGCACTCCACGCACTCCTCCTGATTCACGACGGAGCGGCCGTCCGCGTCTAAGGAGATTGCCCCCATCGTGCAGACGACGTGGCAATTGCCGCAGCCGACGCACTTTTTCTTGTCGATATCCATGAATTATTCCTTTCCGTTTGCTGTTTTCTTGGGCAGATAGTCCTCTCTGACGGGTGAGAATACCTCAATTACTACGGAATCCTCAATGATTTCCGCTCCATGTTCAACGCCTCCCGGGATGCACCAGGTGTCGCCTGCCTGCGCTTCGCACTCTTCCGCGCCAATCGTAAAACGAATGCGGCCCTTCACAAGATACCCTGTCTGCTCATGGGGATGGGCGTGGCGCGGCAAAATGCTGCCCTTTTGCAAGCGGAATTTCGCCATCAGGGTTTTTTCTCCGTAAACCAGCGTTTTCAGGTCGATCCCCTTTATGGCGGGATGATAGCCGCTTTCGCTATGCTTTTCGAACATATCCGACTCCTTTATCGTCTCCGGTTTTAGCCCGTAAAAATTAAGGGGCGTGGACACTCGCGCGCCCTGTTTATGCCGGGCAGTGTGAAGTTTGGCGATGAAAAGTCCCCCCTGCCGCTTACTGCCAAAGCGCGGCAGTATTTACACAAGAACCGGGCAAAAGCAAGGGCGGACTCGCGCCGTTTTCGGCCTGGGCTTCTTTCGTCATCGCCGGAGCAATTGAAACACACCGTAACAGCAGAGGAAAGCAACCAGTGCACAATTTGGCTGTCCGGTTCGCAAGGGCTGCTTCATCTGCGATAATCCCATTGACACGCCAGAGTGCGCTTTATATACTTGCCGCCGTAAAAAATTGTTCAGTAATTTCCTTTTTAGCATTAGGGAGATAATCGGCAGTGCTCGTTCGCGAGAGAGAGGATGTTAATAAATGAACATCAAAGAGGTACGTCAGGAAGCCAAAAAACGTTTTAATGGCATCTGCCGCGTCTGCCGCGAGTGCAACGGCGTGGCCTGCGCCGGTGAATTTCCCGGCATTGGAGGGGCCGACAGCGGCGCATCTTTCATCAATAACTACAATGCCCTGGCCGCCCTGCGCGTCAAGATGCGGGTGATCCATGCAGCCGGCGAGCCAAAGACGGCGCTGACGCTCTTTGGGCAAAGGCTGTCCATGCCGATCCTGGGGGCGGCTGTAGCAGGCGCCCGGATGAATTTTCAGGGAATCATCAGCGAAGAGGAGCTGGACACCGCCTTTATCGCCGGCGCGAAGCAGGTCGGAACGCTGGCGATGACCGGCGACGGGCCTGACCCCCAGCTCTATGCCACTGGTTTGAGCGTCATTCAGGCCCACGAGGGGTGGGGCATTCCCATTGCCAAGCCGCGCGACCAGGCCAATATTATCGCCCACATTCGTCAGGCGGAGGCAGCGGGTTGTGTTGCCGTGGGAATAGACGTGGATGCCGCCGGCATCCTGCCCATGCGGGCGGCGGGCCAGCCGGTGCAGCCGAAGACGGTGGCGCAACTGAAGGAATTGGTGCAAAGCACGACCCTGCCGCTGATTCTGAAGGGGATAATGTGCGTGGAGGACGCCCTGGTCGCGCGCGAGGCAGGGGTTGCGGCCATTGTCGTTTCCAACCACGGCGGGCGGGTGCTTGATCACACCCCCGGAACCGCCGAGGTTTTGCCGCAGATTGCCCGGGCTGTGCGCCGCGACATGGTCGTGCTGGCCGATGGGGGAGTGCGCAGGGGCGTGGACGTCCTCAAGATGCTGGCCCTGGGCGCGCATGCCGTGCTGGTGGGCAGACCGCTTGCCATCGGCGCGGTGGGCGCTGGCGCAGCCGGCGTCCGGCTGACCCTGGAGCAGATGCAAAATGAGCTGAAGGCGGCCATGATCTATACCGCATGTGCCGAAGTGGGCGAGATCGGCGAGGGAGTTTTCTGAACATTCAACCGCCTTGCCCCGGCGGCGCTTTCTTTCGGTTGTCTGCCGTTTGTCCCCCCCGGACAGTCCCGGTTTTTTATATCTTTTCCGCGAGCAGGCGCCTGACAATGTCAGAGTTTTCGTCATTTATGGCTATTTCATGCCGCGTCTGGCGGCGATGAGCAGCGGATCCCACACCGGCGAGATGGGCGGCGCATAGGCGGCATCGAGGGTGTAGAGCTCATCCATCCGCATCCCCTGGGTGGCTGCGGCAACGACCGTATTAATCCTCAGCGCAGAGCCCGGGCCGCCGACAATCTGGCCTCCCACAATCACCCGCGAGTCTTCCTCAAAGAAAAGCTTTACCCAGATATCCGTAGAGCCGGGGAAATAGGCCGGCAAGGTTGTTGCCTTGATCATCACGGAGCTGATATGTTTCAGGTCATAGCGATCGAGCTCCATCTGACCGATGCCGGTCTTGGCAATCTCCAGACCGAAGATGCGGGTGACGGCAGTTCCGATTACCCCCGGAAACTGTCTCAGTTTCTCTCCCCTTGTCTGTAAAACAATGTTTTCGCCGCACAGCTTGCCCTGGCGGTTTGCCGTCAATCCCAGGGGAATGTAAACATCCTGGTGCAGCAGGCGATGGTAAACGGTGCAGCAATCGCCGGCACTGAAGATATGCGGGGTGGAGGTCCGCTGATAGCGGTCAATCTTGATCGCGCCGCGGGGTCCCAGTTCGAGGCCCGCCTCAACCGCGATATCGCTGTTGGGCGTTACTCCGATGCTAAGAAGCACGCAGTCCGCGGCAACAAAGCTGCCGTCATCGAGCCTCACCGCCCGCACCTGCTGGTCGCCCTCCAGGCCTACGACCTTACGGCCGAGAATTACCTCGACGCCGTTTGCCCGCAGCTCTCGATCCGCAAGCAGGCTCATGTCGTCATCCATGATGGACATGACGCGGGGCATCGCCTCTACCAGGGCGACCTCCAGACCTGCGCCCCGGAAAGACTCCGCCATTTCGACCCCGATGTAGCCGCCGCCGATGATCACGGCCTTTTGCGGTTTCCGGTTTTCCAAAAAAGCCTTCAGGTCGATACCGTTCTGGAATTCCTTTAGCGGGAAGACCCCGGGCAGTTCAATGCCCGGGATGGCGGGGATGATGGAGCGGGCCCCCGTTGCCAGTACCAGTTCACCATACTCCTGTTCGAAGGCGCTTCCGTCTTCGTGATTTTTTACTGCGACCGTCTGCGCCTCCCGGTTTATGGAAAGCACCTCGTGGTTGGTCTTCAGGTTTATGCCGCGCTTGTAGATGGCGTCTTCCGGGGCCAGGGCGATGAGGTCCTCGTGATTGCGGATCTGGCCGGAAATGTAGTAAGGCGCCCCGCAGGCCCCGTACGAGATGTAGGTTTCCCTGCCGAAAACAATGACCTCGAGATCGGGAAGTTCACGTTTGATAACGCTTGCCGCGCTCATTCCCGCGGCAACGGCGCCGACTATGACAATTGGTTTCATGGGGCAGCCTCCTTTTTAAAAACTCTGTTTAATGATGCAGCACTGTCCGTGACGATAAAGCGGAGCAGCGCCCTTTGTCAAGAAATATAACCCGGCAATTCCCCGTGTCCGGCTCTCTCGGAACCCAATAAGAAAATGACGTTTCTTTAAGCAGGATGATTTGATAACTTTATGATTTGACTAATAAGATTTATTGCTATATGAAGGGTCGGTTTCCTTGCTCGGCGGAAATTATATGCTGCAGAGCCAATTGCAAAACTATTTGTCATTCCCGAAAGCGGAGCTTAATGTTCACAATGCTTCTATCGGGAATACGGTTTTTCAAGCAGTTAGAACCAGATTATGAACATTAAACTTCGTTTTCCCGCTTAAAATCATTGCGGGAATGAAAGAATGTGAGAGTTTTGCAATTGCCTCTGCAGTTCTACTGCTTGACCACCTGACAATTTTAAGGATTCCGTTATGGAAGCAATGGGGGAGAAAATCACAACCGCGTCCACATCCTGGTTGTTGATGATGAGGAAGTAATCAGGGAGGGAATACGCCGCATTCTGGAAGCGGAAGGATATCAGGTGCAAACGGCGGCGAGCGGCCAGGCGGCGGGAGAAAAGATACAGACGAAGCTGAATGTTCATAACCTGCTGCAACGGCAACGATATTTTTATCGTAAGTTATCAAGGGGAAATAGTCAAGATCGATTTGACAGATCGCCTTGAAAACGAATTTTCTTTCTGCCGGATGTGGAAAAAAGCGCCCGACTCGGGATAATTTTGTTCTACCCGATATAAATGAAATATCGCGGCGTTGCTGTTTTTGTCACTCAAGTAAAATCAGGCATTTGTACGAAACACACATATATCTGGCGCCAGAGTATTTTCTGCTTACTTTTTTTGCAGACTGGTGATAGAAAACAAAAAAATATTTTATTCCGGCTGAGGACGGCGGGAGTTTGGAAAAATCAGGAAAGTACGGCAGGAAAATGGCATTGAATATAGATATCTCGCACTACACCCCCCGTGAGGAAGTGGCCAACAGCATTACCCACGGCATTGGAATAGTTTTTGGGATCGGGGCGCTCGTTATTATGGACGTTTTTGCGGCCCTGTTCGGTGATGCGTGGCATGTTGTAAGTTGCAGCATCTTCGGGGCGACGCTGATTATTCTCTACACGGCCTCCACCCTGTATCACAGCATCCCGCTCCCGAAGCCAAAAATGCTGTTCAGGATAATAGATCACTCCGCGATATTCCTTCTGATTGCCGGCACATATACCCCGTTTACGCTGGTGAGTCTGCGCGGTCCCTGGGGTTGGTCGCTTTTCGGCGCCGTCTGGGGAATTGCACTTTTGGGGGTTGTTTTTCAGGTATTTTTGCTGCGCCGCTGGCCGTTGTTTTCGGTCGGCCTCTATGTGGGAATGGGGCTCATTATCCTCATCGCCATAAAACCGCTTTTGGCGGCATTGTCTCCGACTGGGTTGCAACTGCTTGTCGCCGGAGGTGCGGCCTATATTGTGGGCCTGATTTTTTACGGCTGGAATAGACTTCCATACAGCCATGCCGTCTGGCACATCTTTGTCCTCGCAGGCAGCGCCCTGCACTTTTTGGCTGTGCTTTTTTATGTAATTCCGCTCGCTTCCTGAGGTATTTCGCCTTGGGATATTGACCGTATTGGTCGAGGTAAAATAGTCCGCATTTTATCAAATGCATTGCTGGCAGTTTTCCCCAAGGATTAACTGATTGAGGAGGTATAGTTAGTGGATGACTTCAGAATCGCCGTAGTCGGCATTGGCGCCACCGGGGCAGTTTTGGCGGCTGCCCTGCTCAAGACGGATCCGGAGACGATGCTTGTGAGCCCCAGAAAGGGCTTAGGCGATAAGCTTCGCAAGGATGGCATCCGGATTTCCGGTGAGCTTGAGTATCATGTTCCGGTGCGTTACTTCTTTGATAATATTGAAAAGTGCAAAGATCGCAATCCGAATCTTATTTTCGTTGCAACCAAAACCTTTCATCTCCCCCAGGTTTTAAAGGAGCTGAAGGGTGTTTTTAAGGAGGGGACGAAGATCGTCAGCACCCATAACGGTTTGGGCACGGAGGACCTGATTGCCGAAGCGTTTGGGGCAAAAGCGGCCTTTCGCATGTCGCTCAATTACGGCGTTTCGCTGAAGGGGCCGGGGGAGGTGGAAATGGCATTTTTCAACCGTCCCAATCCCTTGGGCGCCCTGATCCCGGAAAACCGGGAAGCAGGTCTGCGAATCGCGCAAATGCTCTCGGCGGGCGGCCTGGACACGGAGTTTGTCGATGACATAAAACTCCACGTCTGGAAAAAGATGATCATGAAATGCACGATGGCCTCTATTTGCGCCGTCACGGACAAGACGATCAAAGAGGCCCTGTCGTTTTCCCCTACCAGAGAAATCGCCGATGCCTGCTTCGCGGAGGTTCTGGCGGTGGCCAAGGCAAAGGGATATGACCTCGGGGCCGACTATCTAACCCAGGCATTGGCTTATCTGGAAAAGGTGGGGGTTCACAAGGATTCCATGTGCGTCGATATCGCCAATAAAACACGCACCGAAATTGACTTCCTGGGAGGTAAGGTTGTGGAATACGGGCGAGAAACCGGAGTTCCCACGCCATGTTATGCGACGATGGCGAACCTGGTCCGGACAATGGAGGACAAATACCTGGAAAAGCGTCCTTTTCGGCTTTAGACATCTTAAGCGGCGCACAATTGAGCGGGCATTGGGGCGCATTATACCGTCAGGGCGCCGCCATCCACATATATTGATTGACCAGTGATAAAATTGGCAGCTCCCGAGGCCAGGAAAAGAACGGCGCCGACAATATCATCCGGTTCGGCCAAACGTCCCATGGGAATTTTTGCAGCTACCATTTGGGCAAGTCCCGGATTGGACCAGATTGGTTTGCTGAATTCGGTACGCGTCAAGGTTGGACCTACCGCGTTAACCCGGATGCCGGAGGCAGCCCATTCAAGGGCCATGCAGCGTGTCAGCATCTTCAGCGCCGCTTTGCTGCAACAGTATGCGCCCATGCCCGGCTCCGCTTTTTCCGCGCCCACGGTGGTAATATTGATAATCTGCCCGCTTTTTTTTTCGGCCATCGTCCGGGCCACCAGCCTGCTTAACAACCAGGCGGCTTTCACATTGGTATCAAACACCTTGTCCCACCCGTCCTCACGCATTTCCAGCAGGCCGCGCAGGAAGCTCCGGGCGGCATTGTTGACCAGAATATCGATGCGCCCGAAGGTATCGAGGGTTTTCTGTACCATGGTTTCGAGCTGTTCGTTCACGGTCAGATCGGTAACAACGGCGATGGCTTTACCGCCCCGCTGGTTGATTTCTTCAGCTACGGCTTCGATCTCCTGCTGATGGCGGGCAGCAATGGTCACCGCGGCGCCGGAGGCGGCCAATTCCAGTGCAATAGCCCGGCCAATGCCCTTTCCTCCGCCCGTTACGATAGCTGCTTTGCCGGTCAAGTCGAATTTTACGCCTTCCATAATTTCCTCCAGTTAGCGGGTTTCATGATTGACAGAAAAAAGGCGGGGATTTAACCCCGCCTTGACGTTTTGATATTTTTCTACTGATGATCGCTCCATTTTCCGAACTGTTCTCGAAGTATCCGGTGGAGGATCTTGCCGGCGCCGCTTCTCGGCATTTCTTCGTCTTTTATCAGGACAACCCTTTTGGGAACCTTGAAGCCGGCGATCTTGCCCTTGCAGTGGCTGATAATTTCTTCCGGGGTTGCGGTCTGGCCTTCATGCAATACCACAACCGCCATTACCTGTTCGCCCCATTTTTCATGAGGAACGCCGATGACGGCAACATCTTTTACCTTCTCCAGACTGCCGACACAGTTTTCCACTTCAGACGGAAAGATGTTCTCGCCGCCGGAGATAATCATGTTGGCTTTTCTGTCAACGAGGTAGATGTATCCTTCCTCGTCGCGATACCCCATATCGCCGGCGCTGAAGTATTCCCCCTTCATCGCGGCTTTTGTCTTTTCCGGTTCTTTCCAGTATTCTTCAAAAATCATCGGGCTTCTGGAGTAGAGTTCGCCCACTGCGTCCGGGCCGCGTTTTGTTATCAGATTCCCTTCTTCATCGTAGAATCTGATATAGTCGGTACCAATAGCTTCGCGGCCGCATGAGCCAAGCTTGGTAAGCTGTTCATGGGGTTTGAGGACTGTTACGATGCCCGCTTCCGTAGAGCCGTATGCTTCATTGAGTTCTGAATTGGGGAACATCTTGAGAACGCCCAGCTTGGTGTCTCTTCTGGCCGGGGCTGAGGAGATCAGGAGTTTTTTAACGCTGGTCAGATCGTATTTCTTCTTCACATCATCAGGCAGCGCCAGCATCATGATGTAATGGGTGGGAACCAGCGAGGTAAAGGTGACCTTGTGCTCAGAGAAGGTCTTCAACAGATTCTCAGGGTTAAAACTCACCATGTTGTACGCCATGACGGTACCGCCAACCCAGGTGGCAACAAACGAATAGAAGAGAGAGTTTACATGGCAGCAGGGCATGACGAGGAGATTGCAGTCATCGGAATTAAACTGGTGATCAAATATCTGGATAAAATACTCGGCAAAAAGATTGGCATGCGTCTTGACGACGCCCTTGGGTCTGCCGGTGGTTCCCCCGGTGTACATGATGACCCAGGGATCCTCGGCATCTACGACGGTTGCCGGTTCTTCCGGGCTCGCTTTGGCAAGCGCCTCCTCATAGGAAACAAAGCCGTCATATTTCTCATTATCCAGGGCAAAGGAGACATACTTTGCGACGGTAGGGAGGTTTTTTTTCATTGCATTGATCTGGTTGATCCAGGGGAATTCTTTCCCGTCCGCTCCATCCTTCCCGCCCTGGACGATAAAGACCTTTGCCTCACAGTGATTGGTGATATATTCCATATCTGCGGGCGCAAGCCTGAACATAAGCGGTACGCACATAAATCCGCCCTTGGCCGCGGCTGCATAAAACTCCATCCATTCCACGCAGTTGTAAGCGAGAACGGCAAAGCGGTCGCCCTTCTTCATGCCCATGTCGGCCAGCGCATTTGCCAGCCGGCATGATCTTTCGTCCCACTGTTTGAATGTATAAGCCTTGTACAAGTCTTTGATGCCGATCTTGTTGGGAAACTTCAGGGCATTTACTCGCACCACGTCCTTTGCCGTTAACCAATGTCCGTTCTTCATGATTCATCCTCCCACAATTATTTTTAATTATAAAACTTTGCGCGTCTGTCGTGCGATTCATGAATCGCCCCCACAAACTACTCAACAAGCTCCAGAAAATGGTGCACCTTCTGCGGCATCTTGTGCCTCAGCGTGTTGTCGATTAAATTTATCATGCACCCGGGACAGGCAGTGACAACTATATCTGCGCCGGTTGTTTTGATGCCGTCCATTTTTTTATCGGCAATCTTCTTGGTGAGGTCATAGTGATAAACGCTGAAGGAACCTCCCATGCCGCAGCACATATCGGCATTGGGCATTTCCACATACTTCAAGCCGTTTAATGCCTTCAGGATCATCCGCGGCTGGTCTTTTATGTTCTGATACCTTACCAGATGGCAAGGGTCGTGCCATGTGGCCGTTTTGCCGGCAAATTCCTTTTTCAGCTTGAGTTCTTGCAGCGGCATCTTCATAACATCGACAATAAACTCGGTGCTGTCCTTGACCTTCTTTTCAAATGCCTCATATCTTTTTTTCTGGTCTTCAGTGTCCGGAAGGTACTTCTGATAATCTTTCAGGGTGGAACTGCATGTGGCACAGCCCGTTACGACATAATCGACATCTTTAAATGCTGCGATGTTTTTTTCCGCCAGCATTCGACCTGTCTCGAAGTCGCCGCTGAAATATATGGCGGCGCCGCAGCAGTTCTGACTTTCGGGAACAACCACTTCAATGCCATTTTTTGTCAGGAAATCGATAATCTTCAGCCCCAGCTCCGGATAGACAAAATCCATGGCGCACCCCATGAAGAAGCCCACCTTCATTTTTGCGGTCTGACCGTTCTGTGGCTTATAGACCGGTTTAACCAGATCGCGCAAAAACTTGTCGGCTATGGCCGGGATATTCCTTCCCTGACCGAGCGCCTTCAAAAAATCGGGCAAGTGCCGGATACTGCCCTCTGTCTTCGGAAGCAGCCATTGGAATGACTTTGCCAATCTCAGATAATTTCCAAAGGCCTTCCTGTTGGACATTATCTTCCGGAAAACAAAGTTCTTTGCAAAACCCAATCCCTTTTCTCTGACCATCTGGGCCCTTGCCCCCACAACTACCCGGTCAATCTGGGTTTTCGCCGGGCACATGGCAACGCACCGCTTGCAGAGCAGACATTTGCCGATGATGTTGCCCAGTTCTTCGGTAAATTCCTGCTTGCCTGCGAGAACCTGTTTCACGAGGTAATTTTTCCCTCGGGCAACACCCATCTCCATCCGCTCTTCCTGATATACAGGGCAGAAGAAACTGCAAAAACCACATTTCATACACTGATCAGCGTATTGTCCTATTTTTTGAAGCTCTTTCAGGTCTTTCAATCCGAACCTCCTTATACGCTAATCCCAGATCTTGCCCGGGTTCATGATATTGTTGGGGTCAAAAAGCGCCTTCACATCCTTCATCATTTTTACAACGACAGGGTTCGTGACCCTCATGAAGAATTTCTGCTTTTCAAGGCCTATGCCATGTTCCCCCGAGAGCACGCCGCCGAGTTCGACAGCGCTCTCGATGATCCCGTCCATCGCGCTTACTGCCCTGGCATAATGTTCCTTATTGTTGATGTCTGTGAGGATTGCCGGATGGAGGTTTCCATCGCCGGCATGACCAAGCACCACAATCTCAACATTGTGCTTCTTTGCCAACTCCTTGCATTTATTGATAAGGGCGGGTATGTTTCCCCTCGGCACGGTCACGTCTTCTGCGAAAACCGTTTTTGCTTTGCCGAAAATCGCCGCAAAACCGGCCTTTCTTCCCATCCAAAACTTGTCGGCCTCGGCCTGATCCTTAGCAGCCCTTACATCCACGGCGCCATATTTCTTTACAATATCGATAATCTTTTCGGTTTCCTTGGCAACGGCTTCTTCAATGCCGTCAACTTCGAAAAGGAGCACCGCGTCTGCGTCCCTGGGAAGCCCCATCGGCATCATCTCTTCAATCCTGTTGATTACCCAGTTGTCGAGAAGTTCTATCTTGCCGGGTATTACGCCATTTTCGAGAACCCTAAAGACACTCTGGCCGGCTACTGCCACATCTGCATATACCGCCATGATGGTCCTTTTTGCAGGAGGAATGGGGTTAAGTTTTAATTCTGCCCTTGTTACCACCCCAAGGGTGCCTTCGGAACTGATAAAGATATGAAGCAGGTCATAACCCACGACGTTTTTCAAGGTCCGGCCGCCGAGATTGACAATTTCACCGTTAGGCAATACCACTTCAATGCCCAGGATATACTGCTTTGTTACGCCGTATTTGACGCACGCGGGACCACCGGCATTCTCGGCAATAATGCCGCCGAGGGTTGCACCCAGGAAACTCTGGGGGTCAGGTGGGAAGAAAAGACCATCCTTAGCGAGTCTGAGCGTCAGTTCCTGAAGGACAACCCCGGGCTCCACGGTGGCGGTAAGGTTCTCTTTGTCCACTTTCAATATCTTGTTCATCTTCGTCGTGCAGAGAACAATTCCGCCGTGCCAGGGAACAGACCCACCGCTCACGTTTGTGCCCCCACCCCTGGGAGTTACGGGGATTTTTTCAGCATTGGCAATCTTCATAATCTCGGAAACTGCTTGCGTGGTGGTGGGGAATACCACTACATCGGGCTCATGTATCCAGTTTGTGGTCCCGTCATAGGAATATGCCTTCAACGCCTCAGGCGTCGTGAGGACATTCTCTTTACCGGCAATCCTTTGAAATTCAACTATCAATGATTCTTTTATCATCCACGCCCCCTTATTCTTAATGTTATTTGGTATGGTTTATCATTTCAAGTACATATATCTTTTTCACGCTCAAATACCCTGTTTTCTTTCCTCCAGTTGTTCGATGAAAGCCTCTATATTCGTCTTGTTCTGCTCATCGGAGACGCACCGCAGATCATTCAGATCACCATTTAGGGTCAGGCTTGGGATGTTTGTTTCTTTTTCCAGCCTTTTGGGCATGCCGTAACGGCAATTGGAGTTGTTCGGGCAGGTTTTTGCGTCGTGGTAGATGATGCCGTCGATCTTGAAGAACTTCAGCATGTCTTTGATATATTGCTCCTTGGGATCGTCGGATCTTACGATAAAGAGTTTGGTGTAAGCCCGGGCCATGCTCGTAAAGGGATCTGCCGCATCGAAATCAGTAAATATCCAGCTATTGCAATATGTTGAAGCCAGCACGTTGGCGTTCAGGCTGGCAAAAAGGGCGGCATGGTCGCTCAGCCGCCCCCAGACCGGCATCCCGTCCCAATAAAGGCGAAAGCGTTCATTTTCCAGGGCGCCTTCCTTGTTTTTGATCCGCTCATTCAACTCCGCCAGGAGGAGATTATAGTAATCCACCGCCTGCTTGGTTCCTCTAAGCACCACGGCCGGCCCCATGTGGATTGTACCGTCAAAAAAAGTTATTGGAGAAGGAACTGCGGTGGCAGTGTCCAGGACCTTTTTCCAACTGTCCGAGCAGGCTCGGGAAAGCGCCACTACCTGCTTCAATTCGTCGAGATCGAATTTTTTACCCGATACGGCCGATAACGGTTCGATGAGATCTTCCATCTGTTTGACAATGGATGCTACGTGGGCATCGGTCACATCACGTATGCCCAGGTGGGTGTTGATGCCGATCATGGGGACTTTAAACATCTGGGCATACCACATAAACCAGTCC
>JAHYJE010000038.1 GCA_019429105.1 Syntrophobacterales bacterium | reverse complement strand
TGGTCCCCAAAGCAGTGAGATGAACGATGCACACGCAAGACATTCATAACAGAGGTCGATTACGAACTGAAGCTTTTAAGCGCGGAGAAGAACATGACCGATCAGCTTTTGCACAACAAATTGTCGGCGCCCACATGGCGACCACGAATATAAAAATCTGTATTCAAGCTGATTACTAACAACGAATGTCTTTGATAATGAACGGTAATTTTATATTTTCATATAAATCGTGAATGGTTTTTCCCATGAGTTCCTCGCGGGAATAGCCAAACATCTCTTCTCCCGCCCGGTTGAACCGGACAAAGCGAAGCTCCCTGGCGTCTTTGACGAAAACCATGTTCGGGATATTCTCGATCACCGAATCAAGAAAGGCGTTTGCCTTGCGCAGCTCTTCAGCGACCTGTTCCCGGCGCAACCTTTTGATCATCAGCAATCCCAGGAGGGCGGTCCCTGCCGGATAGATCGCCAGGACCGGCAGGGCAATGCTGGAAATTACCCACAGGGCGGTCTCCCACGGCAGGGTCAGCATCATGGCGAGCATACCCAAATGGACAACCACGCCAAAGAGGTAGAGCTCTCTCCCGGATATTTCAGCAAGGGGCCGACGGCGGCAATGGCGCCAGGCGATCCCGATCGTTCCCGAAAGCACGATCACGCCCACGCCGGTCCAGGCGCCTGCCCCTCCCAGAAAGAGTCGGAATCCCGCCGCCATCGCCATGACAATGGCGGTGGGGAGCCATCCTAAAAAAAGACCGGATATGCCAATCAGGACCGAGCGCGTATCGAAAACAATTCCCGGGGTAAACGTCCAGGGCGTAACCATGATAACGATGCAAATGGCGCCACTGGCCATACCGACAAGCGCCTAGCGCCAGGCAGTTTGCCCGGTGCGCCAGCTGGGTGTCGAAACGTCAAAGATGAACACGGCGGCAAAAGCAGTGCGGCGTTCTGAACCAACCCCAGAAAAGCTTTGTCAATCATAAAGTACCTTCTTTCTTGTCTGCAATAATGCGAGAAATTCCCGACAGAAAAGTCTCAAAAGCTCTCCTTTGCCAGCTTGCCTAACTCCTCCAGCAGGTCGTAGCGGGTCAGATCGCAATGGATCGGGGTTATCGTGATCATCCCCCTTTTCAGGAGGCTGAAGTCGGTATCATCCTCATCCTGTAAGGGAAGCTCGGGCTCGCCGGCCAGCCAGTAATAGAGATTGTCCCGCGGATCCGTCCTTTTGTCGAATCTCTCCCGCATCCGCGCCCGCCCCTGCCTGGCAACGACCACCCCCTTGATCTCCTCTTCGGGGATTGCCGGAACATTCACGTTGATTATCACGTCCGGCAGGGGGTTCTTCAGAATAAAGGCCGCCATCTTCCGGGCAAAACGGGCCGCCGCTGTATAATCCACTTCCTGATGCGAATCAACGGAAATCGCCAGCGCCGGGACGCCGAGGATAACCGCCTCCGTCGCGGCAGAAACGGTCCCCGAGTAGATGATGTTAATGCCGACGTTGCGCCCGCGGTTGATCCCGGATACCACAAGATCAACCGGCCCGTCGGCCAGTTCGGACAGGCCGATCTTGACGCAGTCGGCCGGCGTACCGGAAACGGCATAACCGAATACGCTGCCGTTTTTTCGGGCCTTTCTTACCATCAGCGGCCGGAAAACGGTAATCGCATGGCCGACAGCGCTCTGTTCTATTTCCGGCGCTACGACAATGCACTCGGCATCCTTGGCAAGTTCCCGACGCAGGGCGTCAATGCCCCGCGCATAGATGCCGTCGTCATTTGTCAGTAAAAAGCGTTTTTTCAACTGTAAAGTCCTTTCTTTCGAGCCAATTGCAAAACTATTTGTCATTCCCGAAAGCGGAGCTTAATGTACACAATGCTTATATCGGGAATACGGTTTTTCAAGCAGTTAGAACCAGATTATGAACATTAAACTTCGTTTTCCAGCTTAAAATCATTGCGGGAATGACAGAATGTGAGAGTTTTACAATCGCCTCTTTCTAATGAATTGCAAATATTTTATCCTGCCTTACGGTAGTTCGCCGTCATGGATGCTTCAGTTTGTCTTTTCCCTGCATGCAGACAGAATCCAGATAATCCAGCGCCTCTTTGGCCAGCACCGGAGATTCGATCCAGACGGAGGCTTCATGGTTGTACCTGAGGGCGGACTGAGTCAGGTTGTGGCTGCCGATGAAAAGCTGCCGGCGGTCGATAACAACAAGTTTTGAATGGGTTACCGTGTTTTGGGGGTCGGGGCAAACCCTTATTCCTGCCCGCTCCAGCCGCTTGGCCGTTTCCGTATTGGTCTGGAGCAGATCACCGCTTTCCTGACTGAGTTCCATAACGGCCAGGACACGAACCCCTCTTTTGACCGCCGCGGCCAGGCTTTTCAGCATCTTTTCCGGATAGCCTTTGGCGTTCTCCAACGTCTTGAAAAGATAGGCGCAAATAACAATCTCGTCCTTGGCGCCCGCTATCCCTTCCTGCAAAACGTCGAAATACTCCCGGTCGATTAGCAGGCGGGCCTGGACGGCCTGGCGGGCATGGACAGCAAAACCCTTCCCGCCAGCCGAAAAGGCGGAAGAAGCAAGCAGAACAAGCAAAACCGTCAGCAGAAAAACCAACCTGTTCATTGCACAAAAGCGGACATTCGCCGTCCTCCACCCTTCCTGTTTATTAAACTTCTCTCTCGAGTTCACGCCTGCCGAGAGAATAACATTAGGTGATTTTTATATCACACCCGAGACCGATAATGAAACCCCGATAACAGTTTTTTCCCCGAAGGCAAGGAAAAATGAGAGGATGATTATAAGGCAATGATTTTAATTATATGAACCGGCGTTATCCAATAAAAAACCAGGGCACCCCACCAAAGGATGCCCTGGCCTTAATGTTTATCGTCAAAAAGTTATTTCTTTACATCCTCGAAATCGGCATCGACAACATCGTCATCCTTGCCGCCCGCCGCTTGCGCGCCGGCTTCCGGCCCGGCGGCGCCGTCCGGCTGAGGGCCAGCGCCTGCTCCCTGCTGGGCAGTCTTCGCGTACATCGCCTCCGCCAGCTTGTGAGAGGCGGTGCTGAGCTGCTCCTGAGCGGCGTTGATCTCGGCCAGGTCGTCGCCGGCAATCGCCTTTTTCACCCGCTCGATCGCTTCCTCGATCTTTGTCTTTTCTGCAGCATCGATCTTGTCGCCGAACTCCTTGACGTTCTTCTCGACGCTGTACATAAGCGTGTCGGCCTGGTTCCGCGCGTCGATGAGCTCCTTCTTCTTCTTGTCTTCCTCGGCGTGCGCCTCGGCATCCTTCACCAATTTCTTGATCTCCTCTTCGGTCATGCCGCTGGAGGCGGTGATCTTGATGCTCTGCTCCTTGCCGGTGCCCAGGTCTTTTGCGGAGACATGGACAATGCCGTTGGCATCGATGTCGAAGGTAACTTCGATCTGGGGCATGCCGCGCGGCGCCGGGGGAATCCCGACCAGTTCGAAGCGGCCCAGCGTCCGGTTGTCGGCCGCCATCGAGCGCTCGCCCTGGAGAACATGGATGCTGACCGCCGGCTGATTATCCGCCGCAGTGGAGAAGGTCTGACTCTTCCGGGTCGGAATCGTCGTGTTCTTCTCGATCAGTTTGGTCAAGACGCCGCCAAGCGTTTCAATGCCGAGGGAAAGAGGCGTCACATCGAGCAGGAGGACATCCTTGACGTCGCCCGTCAGGACGCCGGCCTGGATCGCGGCGCCGATCGCCACCACCTCGTCCGGGTTAACCCCTTTGTGGGGTTCCTTTCCGAAAATCTCCTTTACCTTCTGCTGCACCCTGGGCATGCGCGTCATCCCGCCGACAAGGATAACCTCATTAATATCGGACATGGAAAGTTTCGCGTCCTTCATCGCCGTCAGGCAGGGGCCAACGGTCTTTTCGATCAGATCCTCGACCAGCGCCTCCAGTTTTGCCCTGGTAAGCTTGATGTTCAAGTGCTTCGGCCCGGACGCATCAGCCGTGATGAAGGGCAGATTGACATCCGTTTCCATCGAACTCGAAAGCTCCATCTTTGCCTTTTCCGCGGCCTCTTTGAGCCGCTGGAGGGCCATCTTGTCGCTTTTGATGTCGATGCCCTGATCCTTCTTGAATTCGGAGGCCAGATATTCAATGAGTCGCTGATCGAAATCCTCGCCGCCGAGATGGGTATCGCCATTGGTCGCCTTGACTTCAAAAACGCCGCCGCCCAGTTCCAGAATCGAGATATCGAAGGTACCGCCGCCCAGATCGAAAACGGCCACCTTCTCGTCCTTTTTCTTGTCCAGACCATAGGCCAGCGCCGCCGCGGTAGGCTCGTTGATGATCCGCAGGACATTGAGCCCCGCGATCCGGCCGGCATCCTTGGTAGCCTGCCGCTGGGAGTCATTGAAGTAGGCAGGAACGGTGATTACCGCGTCGGTTACCTTCTCGCCGAGGTAGTCATCGGCCGTCTGCTTCATCTTGGTCAGAATCATCGACGATATCTCCGCCGGGCTGTAGTTCTTGCCCCGAACCGTCACCTGAGTGTCGCCGTTTGGTCCCTCGGTTATTTTGAAGGGGCTGACCGATTTGTCGTACTGCACCTCTTTCGAACCAAACTTCCTCCCGATCAGCCGCTTTACCGCATGAACGGTGTTCTCCGAATTGGTAACGGCCTGGCGCTTGGCCACCTGCCCCACCAGACGCTCGCCATTTTCTGCGAAAGCCACGATCGACGGAGTCGTGCGGTTACCCTCCTGGTTGGCGATTACGGCCGGGTCCCCGCCCTCCATCACCGCTACGCACGAGTTTGTTGTCCCCAAATCTATTCCAATAATCTTTGCCATAACAGCTATTCCTCCTTGAATTTATGCCTTTTCGCACTCATTTTTATTATCGTTGTCCGCTACGGGGCGTCTGCAAACAGACACCTTCGCCGGCCTGAGCAACCGCCCGTTCAGCAGAAAGCCCTTTTCGAATTCGTTTACCACCTTGTTATGCCCATGGTCGGGGCTGTTAACCTGGAGCAGCGCCTCGTGCAGGTTGGGATCGAAGTCCTGTCGGAGCGTGTCGATCGATTCCACTCCGTGCTTTTTCAGACAACCGGCAAACTGCTCGCGCAGCAACTGCAGCCCGGTCTTGAAAGCCTCTAAATCGCACGATTTACCGGCCTGCTCCAGCGCCCTGTCTATGCCGTCGAGAAGCGGCAGGATGTCCTGCAGCAGCTTTTCATTGCCGTAATTGATGGCATCCGCCTTCTCGCGGAGGGAGCGTTTGCGATAATTATCGAATTCGGCAACGGAACGCAGGTACTTGTCATAATTTTCCGCGGCCTTTTTTTCCGCCTCCTGGAGTTTTACAGTCAGCTCCTCTGTATTTTTACCGTCAATCAGCCCTTCAACCGACAGCCCCTGTTGCCCATCAGCCTCATTTTTTACGGCATCATTAATTCCGGTTGTATCTTTTTTGCCTGTCTTCAAACCCATGAACTCCCCTATATATATTAAGCCAAGCTTTCCGTCCTCTGAAACAGCTTGAAATCCACCATCTCACAGATGACATGCCCGACGGTTATGTGCGCCTCCTGGATGCGGGGGGTGCTCTGCGACGAGACGTTCAAATGAAAATCAACCATCCGGCCAATCTCGCCGCCGTCTCGGCCTGTGAGCCCGATCGTAATCATGCCGATTTTCTGGGCAGCCGCCAGCCCCTTGACAACGTTTACCGATCCCCCGCTGGTGCTTATCCCCCAGGCGATATCGCCCTTCTGACCGATCGCCCGAATCTGCTTGCTGAATATTTCGGAAAAATCATAATCATTGCCGATACTCGTAAGCACCGACGTATCCGTGGCAAGAGAGATAGCCGGAAGCGGCGGCCGCTCGATGAGAAACCGGTTGACAAATTCGGCAGCCAGATGCTGGGCGTCCGCAGCCGATCCGCCGTTTCCGAAGAGGAGTATCTTGCTGCCGGCAGTCAGCGCCTCAGTCACCGCCTCAACTACGGCAACTATCCTATTCAGGTTTTCGTTGAGAAAAGCCTCCTTTACCTGGATCGACTCCCTGAATATCTTGATTATGTAATCTTCCATCCCTTTATTAACCTTTCACTTTTCAGGGAATGTCCTCAAAACCGCCGGTAATATAAGAACCCGCCCGGGTCATGTCAAGGGAACCGGAAAATTAATTTTTTCAAATTTGCTCGCCGCTGAGTTTTTCCGCAAGGCTTTCCAGTTCCTCCCAGCGTCCATAGTCCATACCCAGCTTTTTTTCCAGTACGCTCAATTCTGCGCTTGCCCTGTCTATTTTCCCGGCATCCCGGTTGACATAGAATTCCGGAGAATTCAGGGTTTCGTGCAGACGTTCCTTTTCCTTCTCCAGGGCTTCAATTCTCACCGGCAAACTCTCCAGCTCCTGCTGCTCTTTGTAGGAGAGTTTCTTCTTTTCCCGCGGCGCTCTGTCCCTCTTCTGTTTTTGTTCATCCTTAACCGTTGTAAGTGGATATGTCTGCTTGGTTTTTTGTCTCATCCAGTCGTCGTAGCCGCCAACATATTCCTGGAGCCGCCCTTTGCCTGCGAAGACAATTGTTGAGGTTGCCACATTGTTCAGAAAAGCGCGATCGTGACTGACCAGAATAATCGTTCCGCCGTAATCGAGAAGGCGCTCTTCGAGGAGCTCCAGCGTTTCCATGTCAAGATCGTTGGTCGGTTCATCCAGAACCAGGACATTGGAGGGAAGGAGGAAGAGTTTTGCCAGCAGCAGCCGATTCCGCTCGCCGCCCGAAAGAGAGCTGACTGGCGACATAATCCGGTCTGGCGGGAAAAGAAAATCCTGAAGATACGAGATGATATGCCGGGAAGCGCCGCCCACGATTACCATGTCGCTGCCGGCGGCGACATTATCCTTCAATGTTTTGTTTTCGTCGAGCTGGGCGCGAAGCTGATCAAAATAGGCAACCTGCACCCCGGCGCCCCGACGGACGCTTCCCGCGTCCGGGTTCAGCTCGCCGAGCAGAATCTTCAGCAGCGTGGTTTTTCCAGAGCCGTTGGGACCGATAATCCCCACCTTGTCGCCCCGGATGATCGTCGTCGAGAACCCCGCCACGATTTTGTTGTCGCCGAAGGAAAAATGAATATCCTGCGCCTCCACCACCAGCCGGCCGCTGCGATTCGCGTCCTGGATTGCAAGCCGGACGTTGCCCGTCTGCTCCTGGCGCTGCGCCCGCTCCCGGCGCAACTGCATCAGCGCGCGCACCCTGCCCTCGTTGCGGGTGCGGCGGGCCTTGATTCCCTGTCTAATCCAAATCTCCTCCCTTGCAAGTTTCTTGTCAAATTCCTGCGCCTGATTCTGCTGGGCCGCAAGCAAAGCCTGTCGGCGTTCAAGATACTCGCTATAATTGCAGGCAAAAGAGAGCAATCGCCCCCGATCGATCTCCACAATGCGCATCGCCACCCGCTGAAGAAATGCCCGATCGTGGGTCACGAGCAGCAGCGTTCTGTCGAAGTTCCGCAGGAAATCCTCCAGCCAGAGTACGGCCTCGATGTCCAGATGATTTGTCGGCTCATCGAGCAGCAGAAGGTCCGGTTCGTTCACCAGAGCCCTGGCGAGCAATACCCGCCGTTTCATGCCCGCCGAAAGCAGCCCGAACTCGGCATTTTCATCCAGCTCAGTCCGGGAGAGCACCGCTTCCACTTGCTGATGGTATCGCCAGGCGCCGGAGGCCTCCAGCCGCCGCTGCAACAATTCCAGCTTTTTCAGCAGGGTCTCCGCACCGCCGTTTGATAAAAGAACGGTTAGTTCGCGGTATTCCCGGAGCAGTTCCAGATGCTCCCGGCCACCGGAAGCCACGACATCATAAACCGTTCCCGGCAGGTCGTCGGGCACGTCCTGGGGAAGCATGGCGATCCGAGCCTCCCCCTTGCGGACAATCGCGCCGGAATCCGGGGAAACATCGCCCATCAGCAATTTCATAAGGGTTGACTTGCCTGAACCGTTCCTTCCCAAAAGGCCGATTTTTTCGCCCGCCTCTATCTGCAGCGTGGCGCCATCAAGCAGCAGCGGCCCGCCAAAACTGACCGAAACCTCGTTGATCCAGATTAATCCCATATTCCTCCCCAGACAAGACAACGGCGCACTCATCCTCCCACAAACCCAATGCCAGGGTACCGCATTGAGCTTTGAAAATCATTATAAAAAACATTATAAAAAAGAGCTTGCATTTTTCTGCGACTTCCTTTATCATCCTTTCCACTTGATGTGCAGCACGTTTTTGTTTTAAGCAAAGTACGAAAAAGTTAGCCGCACTGACCAAATAAATTGGCAAGGGCGGTTTTTTTGTGCGCAAAACGGGCGGCAGGCCGAATGAGTCGGCATAATTGCATGGTTCCCAGTAGGAACCCAAAAAAAAGGAGTAGTAGAGATGTCTGAAGGAAAAGTAAAGTGGTTCAATGATTCAAAGGGATTCGGTTTTATCGAACAGGACAACGGCACGGATGTTTTCGTACATCATTCCGCCATTGTGGCAGAGGGTTTTAAATCATTGTCTGAGGGCGATCGGGTGAGCTTCGATGTTGTTGCCGGTCCCAAAGGCCCCGCTGCAGCGGATGTACGTAAACTGTAAGATCGGGATTTAATTTTTTTCAGTAAAAAGCCCTTCAAATTTTTGAGGGGCTTTTTATTATCAAGAAGCCCTCTGTTTTTCGGCATACACCTCGTTTACAGCCCCGCTTTTTCGACATCATGAACATGAAGCTCCGCCTTCAACTGCTTGGTCAGGAGGCGATCCAGTTGATTGGCAAACGCCTGGCGCTCCAACTTGCCGAATGTTGCCGGTCCACCCCCAATCATCCCCAAATCCCTTAATTCCTTGCATAAATCGCGCATGGCCAGACTGTCCTTGACATTATCCTGCGTATAAAGCTTTCCCCGAGGATCAAGCGCAAAGGCCCCTTTGGCAATCACCCGATCGGCAAGCGGGATATCGGCTGTAATCACGAGGTCGCCCGCTTGCGCAAGCCCGACAATATGGTCATCGGCGACATCAGCACCGGCGGCAACCTGGATGAAGGTGATCCTTGCACCCCTGCCACCCCGCAGGGGCTTATTGGCGACAAAGCACAATGGCACGTTCAGGCGCGCTGAAGCCCTGATCAGCACATCCTGAATTACGTTCGGGAAGGCATCCGCATCCACAAATATACGCATCTCACTCCTTTTGCCACACTTTGCCTAAAACCGTTCATTCAGATCAGACCACTCCGGAATTGTCTTTCCTCTATAATCCAGCCTTGCCAATATTTCAACACCCATTGCGGATTAGCTGCCATATTTCCCTTGACAGCAAAAACCGGCCGTACTATTGACCCTCCCGTCTCTGCCGGGAAATTGGGAAGATGGTGCAAATCCATCGCGGTCCCGCCGCTGTAACCGGGGACAAAGGCCGCCTGGTGCCACTATTCTAAAAAAGAATGGGAAGATGCATTTCAGATAAAACAGAGTTCGGGGAATTTATGTCTGAACGGTTGCTGATGATTCGCCATGGCGAATCCGAAACCCGCTACAAGGGGCGGTATATCGGGAAAACGGATGCGGATCTGTCCGCAAAGGGGCAAAAACAGGCGGAGGCCCTCGCCGCTTTGCTACCCGCCTTCAGGGACGTCTTTTTTTTAACCAGTCCCCTGCGCCGCGCCCGCCAGACGGCAGAGTTCGCCATTGGCTTGGCCAAACCCCTGGAGATAGACGAAAACCTCCGGGAGATAGACTTCGGACTCTGGGAGGGGCTGAGCTTTGCGGAGATAGAGGCGGCCTATCCGGCAGAGGTGGTAAACTGGGCGGCGCAGGGGGACGATTTCCTCTTTCCGGAAGGCGAGAATACGGCAAGTTTCCGAAAAAGGATTGCAACAGCGGCCAACATAATCGTCAGCAACCCTGCCGAAACAACGGTAGTTTTCACCCACGGGGGCGTCATCCGCTTTCTCATCTGTCATTTTCTGGGACTCCCGAGCAGGCATCACCTCTCTTTTGAGATATCACCGACATCGCTCTCGGAAATCATGATTCATCACGGAAAAGGCGTTCTTACCCGCCTGAACGACCAGCATCATCTGAAAGGTTCACTGCTGAATTATGGCTGAGATAATTCTCGTTACCGGCGGAAGTCGAAGTGGCAAGAGTTCTTACGCGCAGAAGAAAGCGGAGGAGATCCCGGGGGCGCGCCTCTTCATCGCGACCTGTCCGATAATCGATCCCGAAATGGAGGAAAGAATCCGGAAGCACCGCGAGGCAAGAGAGGGAAGAGGCTGGAAAACCATTGAAGAAACCGTCAATCTGGCAGGAGTAATCCGCCGGAATGGCAAAGAAAGGACGGTGCTTGTGGACTGCCTTACCCTCTGGATAAACAACCTCATGTACAAAGAGGAAAAAACGGGCGCAGTGCTGACGGAAGAGATTATTGTCGAATACTGCCGGGAGCTTGTCGCCGCCTGCCGGGAAAGCGCGGGCACGGTTTTTCTGGTCGCCAACGAGGTTGGCATGGGGATCGTTCCCGACAACGAAACAGCGCGGCGTTACCGGGACATTGCCGGACGCTGCAATCAGGAAATAGCGAGGGCCGCAGACCGGGTCATACTGCTGGTCTGCGGCATCCCTCTTTACGTAAAGGAGCAACCATGATGCTGTTGCAGGAGACAATCGCAAAAATTGAACCGCAGGACATGGCCGTTCGGGCGCTGGCCCATCAGCGTCTGGAAAGCCTGACAATGCCCTACTGGGCGCTCGGACGGCTGCTGGACTTGGCGGAGGAACTCGCCGGGATAACCCGCTCGCTGCATCCGGCGGTCACCCGCAAGACAATTTTCACGATGGCCGGGGATCACGGGGTCGTCGCCGAAGGGGTCAGCAAGTATCCGCAGGAGGTAACCGCGCAGATGGTCGCAAACTTCGCCGCCGGCGGGGCGGGGATCAATGCCCTCGCCCGCCAGGCCGGAGCGTCAGTTGCCGTCGTGGATATGGGGGTCGCCACCGATTTAAGCGAACTTGTCGCCTCCGGCAAGATACTGTCGCGCCGGGTCGGTCCCGGCACAAAAAATATGGCCGTCGGCCCGGCGATGAGCCGCGAGGAGGCCGTTTGCGCCCTCGAAAATGGGATCGATCTTGCGCTCAACGCGGCAGATTCCGTCGATATTCTCGGCACCGGCGAGATGGGCATCGGCAACACCACCCCCAGCAGCGCGATTGTAGCAGTCTTCAGCGGTCGCCCGGTCGGAGAGGTCACGGGTCGTGGAACCGGAATCGAAGATGAACAGTTCACCCACAAGGTCGGCGTCATTGAACGGGCACTGCGGCTGAACAAACCCGATCCCCATGACGGCATTGATGTCCTGGCAAAGGTTGGCGGCTTTGAAATCGGGGGGATAGCGGGGCTGATTCTGGGTGCCGCCCGGCTGAAAAAACCTGTGGTTATCGATGGTTTCATCTCGACGGCCGGCGCACTGATCGCAAGCGCTCTCTGTCCGACGGCGCGGCAGTACATGATCGCCGCCCACCGCAGCGTTGAACAGGGGCACCGCGTTGCCCTGGAACTGCTCGCAAAGCAGCCGCTTCTCGACCTCGATTTGCGGCTCGGCGAGGGAACGGGGGCGGCGCTGGCGATGAACTTTATTGAGGCCGCCGTCCGGCTGCTGACCGAAGTGGCGACTTTTGAGGAAGCGATGGTCTCAAAGGCGCAATGAGAGGATTTTTCGCGGCACTGCAATTTTTGACGATCTTTTCGCTGCCCCGCGGCCTTGCGCCCGACAAAGAAGCCCTGCAAAAAGCACCTCCGTTTTTCCCGCTGATTGGGCTAATGGTGGGCTTCCTGGTGTCGGCGATTGACTGGGGATTGGGCTTTATCTTTCCGCTCCCGGTCAGAAGCGTGCTTGCGACAATTCTGCTGATCGCTTTTTCCGGGGCGCTCCATACGGACGGACTCGCCGATACCGCAGACGGTCTGCTCAGCTCCCGCCCGCGTGAACGGATGCTCGAAATCATGCGGGACAGCCGTACCGGACCGATGGGAGTAGTCGCAATTGTCTGCGTTGTTTCGCTGAAGATCGCCGCCATCGCCTCCCTCCCCTCCCCCGCCCGTTTCTGGGCGCTGCTCCTGATGCCGGTCGCCGGCCGCTGCGCCCTGCTGATCGTAATAGCGGTTCTTCCTTATGCGCGCCCGGAGGGTCTCGTCGGTGTTTTTCGGTTAAACCGCCCGACTCTTTTTCTTCTCTGGGCTCTGATCTTTCTGCTGACAACCGGCGGCCTCGCGGGAGGACTGGCCGGAGTCATAGCCGCGGCATCATCCTTTTTGTTCGTGCTTTTGTTTACCGTCTATCTTGGCAGGAAACTCGGCGGCTATACCGGGGACACGCTCGGCGCGGCCTGTGAACTGACCGAACTGATCCCGCCTTTGGTCGCCCTCGCCTGGATGGGGAGCTTATGACGACGTTAAAAAGGAAAGAGATATATAAAATCATTGTCTTATGAGAGAAAAGGGGATGCATGATGGGCGATAAAAACAGGATCCTGATTTTCACCGGCGAGGGGAAGGGAAAGACGACCTCCGCTTTGGGAATGGCGCTCCGGGCGCATGGACACGGCATTGCGGTCGCCGTTATCCAGTTCGTGAAAGCGGACACGGAAACAGGCGAATACACGGCTTTGAAAAAAATGGAGAATGTCGAAATCATCACGATCGGGGCCGGATTTGTCCCCCGACCGGCAGACCCCCGCTTCGCCGACCACTGCCGGGCGGCAAAACAGGGCCTCCAGCAGGCCGCTGCATATCTCCAGACCGGCCGTTTCGGTCTGGTAATCCTGGACGAGGTCTGTGTGGCGGTCTCTTTGCATCTCCTTGACGAAGAGGCTGTCCTCGCCACCCTTCGCCTGGCGGCCCCCGGCACAACCATCGTGCTGACCGGCCGCGGGGCGTCGCCGGGGCTCATTGAGATCGCCGACACGGTTTCGGAGATAAAGGCAATCAAGCACGGATACGAAAGCGGCATCAAGGCTCAGCGAGGGGTGGAATTCTAAGGAAGTCAATTGCCAGAAGCGCCATGTTGCCGTTTGTTATCTCTTTGCGGTGGAGCTGCGCAAAATACCGACTTTTGAGACGAGTTGTTTTTAATCGCCTTTTTCTTCAGTGACTTCCAAAACGGTCTTGTTGCTGCAGGAGGCAATTCCGAAGGGAGCTGCATACAGCGGCACATGAATATTGGCGTCAACCATGACACTGACCCCAAAGATCACAGCCCACTTGATCCTGTGAACGCCGGCCGGCAATTTCACCGATCCGTATTTTGCTTGCGGCACATAGGGCATGTCATCAATGATCGCCCTTCCTATCGTTAGCAAGCTTGCCTGCCGCAAGGCAGTTCCCGGTTGCTGGGCATTACTCTCGAAATCCCGCGCCGCTTTTATTCAGCGGCAATCTTTTTTGCCCTTCTAAACTGGGGAGAATCGACGATTGCATTTTTCACGGCCGGTCTTGCCTCCGCAAGCTGTTCCATCTGCCGCACTCTTTCTTCGCTGGGCGGGTGGGTGCTCAGCGCATCGGAAAGTTTTTTGGTGAGGGGATCGTTCTGCCCTCCACCCTTCTTTTCGATCTGCAGCAGCTTTTTATAAAAATCGCCCACCTTGTCCTTATCGTAGCCGGAATTGACGGCAAGCCGGAAGCCGATGCGATCCGCTTCCATCTCGTCCTCGCGGGAGTTCACCAGAAAACGGTATTTCTGGACGAGCAACCCACCACCCGCCCCCGCGGCGGCGCCGATCGCCGCCGTTTTTACGTAGCAGGCCTTATCATCTTCCCCACAGATCACACTCCCCAGCCCATATCCGATAATGCCGCCGATTATTCCGCCCCCGGCCCCATAGAGCCATGTCTTACCCTGTTCCTTTTCCATAACATACATACGTTCGGCAGCATGCCTTGCCACTACATGACCGAGCTCATGCCCGATGACCCCGGCAAGTTCCGCTTCGTTCGCCGCAATCGCAATCAGGGAAGCGGTCACGAATACCTTTCCCGCGGGCATCGCAAACGCGTTGGGGTTTTTGGAATCGACAACGGTAAATTCGTAGTGATAGGGGTTTCCTTCCAGATCATTGGCCAAAACTATCTTCCTGCCGATTGCGGTTACATAGTTCTGCAGCTCTGTACTTTTCGCCGCCGGATAGTCTTTTAAAAGTTCCGGAAGCGCCTCTGCGGCCAGCCGTTTTTCGTCCGCGACCGTCAACGCCGTCTGCTGCCCCCGGTTGTCTCCCTCCCGATAGCGCGAACTCGTTGTCGGCGCACATGCGCCAATAAGCGATAAAATCATTGCCATGATAATCATTTTTTTCATAAGCTTCTCCCCTGTTTGATATTTTGTCGTTCGTTATATATCAGCAAGATGATTCTGTTTCAATTATCATGTTTATATGACGAGGACAACCACCCGGTTGGCGATGTCCATTACCACCCCCATATCGTGTTCGACCAGGATGATGCAGCGGATGCCGTCCCTAAGCACCGCCGTATCCGGATAGGTCTCCCCCTGCCCCTCGAAAAGATCAATAATGAAGCGGGCGATGTCTTCCTTCTCCTCCAGGTTCATACCGGCAATGGGTTCGTCAAGCAGAAGCACCTTCGGCTCGAGAGCCAGCGCCCTGGCCAGTTCCACCCTTTTTCTCATTCCATAGGGCAGAAGGCCGACGATCTTCTTTCTAATGGAGGCGATTTCAAGAAAGTCGATAATTTCTTCTACTATCTTCCGGTGGGCAATTTCCTCTCGGAGCGCCGGGCCCAGATATTGACCGCCGGTAACGAAGTTTTGCTTCATCAGCGCATGCCGGGCAGCCATTATGTTGTCCTGAGTGCTCAGGCCCGTGTATAGTTCAATGTTTTGGAAGGTTCTGGCAATGTCGATTTTCGCCAGCTTATCCGGACGCATTCAGGTGATTTTTTGCTCATTGTAATAAATCTCGCCCTCCCGGGGTTTGTAAAAACCGCTTATACAGTTGAGCAATGCGGTCTTGCCGGCGCCATTGGGCCCAATGAGAGCAAATATCTCATTATTTCTGACATTGACGCTCACGTTGTTGATGGCTCTGACACCGCCAAAACTAAGCGAGAGTTTGTCAATCCTTAAAGCAATATCGCTGCCGGTTTCCACCTATTGCGATTTCCTCCGCAAGTGTAATGTCCAGATTGATGAGCGCGGTTGCCACGCGATTGACTTTTTCATTGAGCTGGGAATAACTTGTTTCTGAGGAGCCTTCGCTTAAAGCAGGTCGTCCAGGAAAGCATCATGCGGATTGTTCCAGGTTTTTTGCGACATTCATCCTTGACCCCGTTTTATGTTACAAAAGAAGAGAGAATCCCCCAGGGGCTCCTCTGTTTAAATGCAAATAACAACTACCGGGGAAATAACGCCAGGACTCGTGCAACAAAAGTTCGGCGGCCTATATACCCGGGGAATGGCCCTGTCAATATTTTTGTATAATGGTCATTTGATCCATTGGACCAAGAAATGCTGATTAATGAGCAGGCAATGTTAAAAAAACGCCGAAACCCGCCGTTGTGGAACTAACTCGCCTTTCAGTTAATTTCCTTTTTGAGCTCAAACTTTTCATAGGTGTCAATGTCGGGGGTTTCAATCCAGATTGTCCCGTCTTCGTTTTGCCTCAGCATGGTTCGCGCCGTCGGCATCGAATACCAGGCGCCAAGCGGCGCGCCTTGAGGGGTCGTCAATTCAAATCCATAGAGATACTGGCCTAACTCGGAAGTCTTTGCTTTCATGCTGCCAACCAGCTCTTTCATCATCTCCGGGGTCATCGCCACACTTTTCCACAAGGTCCCGGGAACGAGTTGCAGCTCCTTGGGCAACCCCAGGATGGCGTTGGGATACAAATCGGCGCCGCTTACATAATAGCGCCATTCAATTTTTACTTTAGAATTTTCAAAATCGCCGGTCACCCCTTCGCTGGGGTTTATCATACCGTAATTCCGGAGTGAGCCCGAGCAGGAGATCATCCCCGCCAAGATAACGATCAGGGCGTAAACAGAATAATATTTGGCAATTACAGATAATTTCATTTTTCCCTCGTAGAAAAAACGTGAATCAACAACCGCCGTCCGTGGGGAAATGCCTTAACAATCGGCCCGGCCACTATGCCGCCGGTTTTCAAATAGCTTAATGACCGACGGATGTCAACCTTATGGTTTCCTGGCAGGAATCGGAAAAATGAGGACAATAGATCTCCCGGGGCTCCGAGATGGAAAAATATCTTATGAGAACATCCTGGTCCTGCCGCAGATCGACTTTGTCTATTTCGGCGCCGACCAACGGAGAATTCGTTCAGGCCCGTTTTCCCAAGAGACAGGGGCCAATGGTTTGCCCTGTTCATCCGTAAAAAAGGGGCGGAATCGTTCGCTTGGATACAAAGTGAAACGAAAAGAGCGCCGAACCGTCATCATGTTGCTGCTCAAGCAATCAGATGCCGAGGGTGATCGTCCGCTTGCAAATTTTATTCTCGTCTGTTATCTGCATAAGGCAAGGCAATTAGTAATCTCATAAGTAGAAAGAGGATGAAGTATGGATATTATTCCGGCAATGCCTCCGGCAAATAAAAAGAAGCGGCTGACAGAGACCTCGCACGGCTCCGGGTGAGCATGCAAAATAGGTCCGGAGGACCTGCACGAAGCGCTCAAGGATCTGCCGCTGATTACAGATCCCAATCTTATCATCGGTATGGAGAATGCCGACGACGCCGGGGTGTATCGCCTGCGCGACGATCTGGCGATCATCCAGACGGTGGATTTCTTCACGCCGATCGTTGACGACCCTTATACCTTCGGACGCATTGCCGTAACCAACGCGCTCAGCGACGTCTATGCAATGGGGGGACGTCCGCTGACAGCGATGAACATCGTCTGCTTCCCGATAGGAAAGATGGACATCTCCATCCTCCGCGAGATTCTCCGGGGCGGTCTCGATCAGATGCGCGAGGCGGGCGTTGTCCTCGTGGGCGGCCACAGCGTCGAGGACGATGAACCGAAATACGGCCTTTCGGTGACCGGCATCGTCCATCCCGACCGGGTTCTGGCCAACCGGGGGGCAATTCTCGGAGATCGCCTGATCCTGACCAAGGCCCTTGGCTCCGGAATCGCCAGCACCGCGGTTAAAGGCGGGGTTGCCGATTCCGCCTTGCAGAAACGCAGCGTCGCCGCGATGATGGAGCTCAACCGGAAGGCGGCGGAACTTATGGCAAAAAGAGACGACATCCACGCCTGCACGGACATCACCGGATTCGGCCTGCTGGGACATACCATGGAGATGATTGAGGGAACCGACACAGGGATAAAAATATACTCAAAAGCGATACCGTATTTTGAAGGCGTTCAGGAGCTGATCGAAACGGGAATCATTCCCGGCGGTTTGATCCGAAACCGCAAATTTCGCGAGCAGCAGATCGAAAAGGGGGCCAACTGCCCCGCCTGGATCATCGATCTGCTCTTCGATCCGCAGACCTCGGGGGGGCTTTTCATTTCTCTGCCGGAAGCCGGCGCAACGGAACTGCTTGCGGAAATGCATAAGGCGGGAATCCCCGATGCGGCAATTGTCGGCGAGGTTGTCTCGACTCCGCCGGGGAAAATCGTTGTCGAATGAAGGGCGAAGACCTCCTGAATTTCCTCTCGGCCGTTATTTATCGCCGGGGGGAACGGGAAAATCCAGCACCCCGCTATTCTCGAAATTAAGATCAACGAGAAGCCCGGTAAAAAGACGACCCCGGATGCGATAAGATGCGGAACTTTTGCCGTCCCGCCTCAGCGCCCCTATCTGACGCAGTATGGCTGAAAGATCGCTTACCGCGTCGACTTCCATCATCGTTTCGCTCAAACGGGGCAAGGTCGCGGTTTTGTTGCTCACCCCTCTGGCAAACAACTCATCGTTGATCGTTACCTCAAAACTCATTCCTTGGACGGGGATCTCCCGGTCATTCGGATTCTGAACCCGCAGCTTGAAAACAAAGCGCTGCTCCAGCAGGCTTGCCTCGACCACCTGCAGGTCGGCCACCGTCACTGAAGGCGCCTGCAGCCGTAAGCCCGCGCAACCAATCACGAGCAGGGCTGCTGTCAGAATCGCCATAAAGCATGTCTGCCGACGCACGTTTTTCTCCTTTCAGGGAAGCTTCTCCAGAACAAGTTTTTCCTTAAGTGCCTCGTTTGCCGCCCGGAGCCTTTCTTCCGGCGCGAAGACGGCAACGACCGCGCGTTTTCCGGCCTCCGCAAAATAGCGGCTCGCTACCGCCTGAAGCTCTGCGGTTGTAACCCCCAGCACCCTCTCCCGGAAACTGCTGCGCAATGCATCCGTCAGGCCGGAAAACTCCCTGATCATCGCGGTGTAGCCCCTCCCTGCCGGATCAAGCGGACGGTCGAGGGCGCCGATTGTGCCGATGATGGCTTTTTCCACTTCCTCGCCGGGGATCGAACTCTCGCTGACAAAATCCATTGCCTCCTTGTAGATATCCAGCGTCTCGGTCAAGTGCGGGTCGCGGTAAGAAAGAAAGGCAAATACGCCGCTGGAAGGCTCATACCGGCAAAAACCGCCGTAAGCGCCTCCCTGCACCCGGATCCGCCGGTACAAAAAGCCGTTGGAGAGCTGCTTCGCCAGAACGAAAAGCGGCGGCGCTATTTGGTCCGTATAGGGCGGCGCCGCAAAGGCCGAGGCCACATAGCAGACATCGGCCGGGATCGCGACCCCGACGTGAACAGACCGGCTGTTTTTGGTTCTCTTTGCCAGCGGCTTTTTTCCCTCCGGAAGGGCGAAAAGCAGCGCCTCCGCCGCCGTGCCGAGGCCCTCCAATCCCTGTTGATCGGCCGTCATATTCAAGAAAAGTCGGCGGCTGGTAAAGATCGTCTCCCGGAGGCGCACGAGTTTGTCAACAATTTCCCCGCGATCCTCGCCATAACGGTTCGCCGTTTCGGTGATTGTGTGCAACTGACTCCGGCCGTACCACTGTTCGGAACGCCGGGCCGAAAGTGAGATGCTCGTTGCCGCCGCCATCTGGGCGAAGAGGTGTCCGGACGGAATGACCGCCGAATGGAGTCCGTTCTTTTTTTCAAAAATCAACTCCTTCATCCGCTCAACTTCGCTGAGTTCCCCCCTGGTCAGGATATCCCGGACAATCGCGAGAGCCTCGTCTGTGTTGCGGTAGAGCGCCTTTACCGACAAGATCATCTTCTGCCAGCTTTTGGTTCCGTCGGCGGTCTCGCCGGCAATCAGGCTGAAGCCCAGTCCCCCGGTGTAGAGCGCGATGCGTTTTGCCATCGCCTCATAAGAAAGCCCTGCCGCCCCCATTTCCGTCGTCAGCTTGCCCAGGAGCGGCAGATAGGGCTGAAGCTCTTCCGGGATATCCGAGACGTCGAAGGCCAGATCGAGATAGGCGATGCCGTTGGTGAAGATGTCGTGGCGAAACAGCGGAACGCCTTTTAAATCAATCATTTCCGTAGGAATTGTCTCGACTTGTCGCGAGATATCGGCAATCTTCAATTGGGGAAGCGCTGCCGCCGCCTCCGGCCGGTCCGGCTCGGTCTGAAACTTCTTCAAGATTTCCGATTCCTTACGGATAGTTTCCTTTTCCCCCTCGGAAAGAGACGCCCGGAGCTTAGCCATCCGTTGGCGAGTCCTCTGCTCTTTTTCCTCCTGATACGCTGAGCTTGGCTCCATTACCGACACAAGCCGGTGCGGGTTTTCCAACAGCCATTCCCGAACCGCTCTCTGGAAAAGGGCGGGATCCTTTTCCCACTGCGAACGGATTGAACTGATGATCCGCGGGAAATTCATATCCGTCAGCGGGTCGCCATCATAGAGCCAGGTGTGGTAAGCCCGTCCCATTAAGACAATTCCATACGGAAAGTTCTTCCGGGTTATCTCCCGGCCATGGAATTCCACCTGGTGAAGCGTCCCCTCAATCAACTCCGAGTCGAATCCCTTTTCCACGGTATTTTGGAGCGTCTCGAGAATAAGCTGCTCTATTTGACCCTCCCGCTCCGGCTCCGTTCCCCTTAGACCGACGGCAAAAACGATCTGCTGCAGATCCCGCTCCAAGCCCGTGACCGGCGACAGATCTTCGCCAAGTCCGGAGTCTATCAGAGCCTTGCGCAACGGAGAAGCGGCGCTTCCGGCGAGGAGATCGCCGATAATCGCAAGCAGCATCGCCGTCTCGCTGGATGTGTTTTCCGCCGTCATCCAGGCCATATTGACCGTGCTTTTACCCTTTCCCGATTCATCCTTATCAATAGGGAAAAAGTTGTGAATCCGCCGGGGCGCCTTCCAGCGGGGCTGAAGAGAAATGGAGGAGTTAAGCTCGACCCGCTCAAAACCTTTTAAAATCTCCGCAAGAAAGGCGAGGTGTTCCGCAGTCGGAATGTCCCCGTACAAAAAGAAGCGGGCGTTGGTCGGCGAATAGTAGGTACGGTGGAACTCGCGAAACTGCTCGTAGGAAAGATCGGGAATGCATTCCGGATTTCCCCCGGAGTCATGGGCGTAGGGGACGTCGGGAAAGAGATTCTCCAGAATGGCATTGTACATAAGGGTTTCCGGAGAGGAATAGGCCCCCTTCATCTCGTTGTAAACAATTCCCGAGATGGTCAATTCCCCGCTTTCATTGAACTCGTAATGATGCCCCTCCTGAAGGAAGGTTTCCCGCAAAAGCCGGGGTCGTAGAACCAGATCGGCATAAACCCGCGCCAGGTTGAAAAAATCCCGTCTCTCCAGGCTGGCAACCGGATAGATCGTCTTGTCCGGATAGGTGAAGGCATTAATGAAGGTCTGGAGCGTCCCGCGCACCAGTTCGTTGAAGACATCCTTCAGCGGATAGCGCTCGGAGCCCGCCAGGACGGAGTGCTCCAGGATGTGGGGAACGCCTCGGGAATCCCGGGGCGGCGTCCGGAACCCGATAGAAAAGAGGTTTTCCCGATCAGCGGAATGCAGATGCAGCAGTTTCGCCCCGGTTTTTTCATGCTCTATTTCATAGGCAGAAACCATGATCTCCGGGATCTGCTCGACGCGCAGTATCTTAAAACCATAAAGCTTTTCTCCCGGGGAAAGCGTCAGGGGCGGACAGTTGTTTTTTGCGTGCATTTTTACCTCCAGTATTTTTTTGCTCTCAACGATCGCATTTTCGCCGGATACATACGGATGTTAGATAGAAAAGTCAAAGAACGGCTGACTTGTCGCGCCTGCGGCAAAAGACGCGGCTGTTTAATCCCAAGGCATCAGTGCGCCTTTGTCGTCAAATTTCCACTCGCATTTGCCGATTGTCTCGAGTTTTGCATTTTGAACGTTATGCTTACATTCGGCGTCATACTGGGCAAGCGCCCCCGCGGAAAGGGCAAGCTCTTCCAAATGACTTGTGTTTTTTATCCAGGCAATCCGTGTTTGCTCCTCCGTCAAAGGCGGAAGCGTGGAAAGCGCCTTGTCTATGGTTTCCCGGTCGCTGCCGCCAATGATCGGGATCATCCCGCGCTGGAGGTAGGTCGAAGTAAGGGTGTTCTTATAAGTCACGGCAAGATCAATATCCTTAAAAAGCCTTTCGGTTATCAGATCGGCAAGACCAACCCCCTGGGCATTTCCCTGAGACGAAGGTTCCAGTGCGAGAACGACGATCCTCCCGATTCCGGGAAAGCGGGGCTCTGCTTCTCCGGCAATGCGCCACCGCCCGATCACATTGGGGTCCATGCCGGTGCCGCTGTATTTTTTCCCCATTTCTTCAACAACAAGGAGATCAAGCTCTGAAACAGGCACCCCTGCTTTAAGGTGCGAAGCCTCTTTTAGAAGACGGGCATCGGCGGCCGGAAAATCCTCCGGATGGACCAGCTCCAGCCTGGCGACTTCTCCGTAGGCATTCTCGACTATTCCAATCCCGGCAACAATCGGCGCACGGGTCGCAAGGAACGAGGCAACCGTCGGGATCATCTCTCCCATCCGCGACGGGCCGTAACGGTGCAGGCGAGAGGCGCCATTGATTTTTCCCAAACCGATTGCGCACATCTTGCAGAGTCCGCTCTGGACCGGACCGGTCACCGCCGTATGCGCCTTGATCCGGTTCATCACGATGATATGGTCGGCGCCGGCCGCGCTGCGATCGCAGAAAACCGGAAAGCCATCCCCCAACTCGCCCATTATGTCAACATCCATACTGACTATTACCGGGCAGCCGACAGATGACTCTGTTATCCCGAGCGATTCCAGTATTGCAAGCTGCCCCCTGGCGGTCGCGCCGCCGTGGCTTCCCATCGCGTTTACCACAAATGGCTTGGCCCCAATCTCTTTTATGGACCCAACAAGCGCCCTCATCAGCACATCGATCGAAGCGATGCCCCTGCTGCCTCCGGTTATCGCCACCGTCTGCCCGGGCTTGATTTTTCCCGGCAGCCAGCTTGAGCGGATCGTCTCGTCCATTGCCTCAGCGGGATTTGTAATGGCTTCACGAGAAAACTTCTGACGGCACAGGCTCATTTCAGGCAACTGCATTTATTCCCTCCCTAAGGCGCAAAAACGTCATTGTTTATTCAAGGGGAACATATTGCCCCTTCTCTTCCGGATTTCTAACACTTATTTGACGGCAACTGTCAAGTAAATTACCACAAATGACTTTCGTCCGGCCGATATGCAGGGATATTGCAGGCAAAGAACGAACCCTTAAAAAATACTTTCAAAAAAAATCCCTATTGTGGTAGATAGTCGCGCAAGACGTTTGTATGAGGGTCCCCTTGAGAGGAATCCGCAAGATTATTGCAGCATAAAGAAAGGAACGAAATTGAAAAAGGATAACGTAATTCTTTTCAGCGGTGGCGCGGACGGGGCAGAGGCGGAATTTGGAGCAAACGCGGAACGCTACGGAATTGAAGAGGTGAATTTTACCTTTGATGGACATACCCGCTGCCGACAGCGAGGCGTGCGCGTTCTGAATCATGAAGAGTTGAAAAACGGCGATGTCAGTCTTGAATATGTGTCAAGATTAATGAATCGCCGCTATACGGAAAGCCCAATTTTGCGCAAGGTTCTGCAAACAATCTGGTATCAGGTCAATAACGGCCAGTCCATTTACGTTGCCGGAGAGATCCTGCCCGACAAGACCGTCAAAGGCGGAACAGGCTGGGGCGCCGAATTCGCCAAGATCTGCAATAAGCCTTTGTTTGTGTTTGATCAGAAAATTAACGCCTGGTTTCAGTGGGATAAAACTGACTGGGTGGAGCGCGAAAGGGGGAACGAACCGGTCATAACCCACCAGCATTTCGCGGGAACGGGCACGAGGTTCCTTGCGGAAAACGGCAAAAAGGCGATTGCCGAGCTGTTTGAAAGAACCTTTTGTTAACCGCCGAAAAATTTATCCGCCTGTAAAAAGTGCCGCTTGAAGCAAGCAGGTCGGCGGCAGGGGAAATTAAAATACAAACGGCCTCAGAATTGAAGCCGTTTTTTTACTTTCGAGCCAATTGCAAAACCATTTGTCATTCCCGAAAGCGGAGCTTAATGTACACAATGTCTCTATCGGGAATATGGTTTTTTCAAGCAGTTAGAACCAGATTATGAACATTAAACTTCGTTTTCCCGCT
>JAHYJE010000037.1 GCA_019429105.1 Syntrophobacterales bacterium | reverse complement strand
TATCCAATCCTTTCACACAGTCGCCGAATCCCGTTGGTCACGAACGCCAAGGGAAACACCAGGGCTTCCCTTACGTTTAGTGTCCTATAAAATGCCTTTTCGCCATCAAATAGTAAGTCCGTGCTCAATGAAACTGCCCTGCCCCGCGTCGGTCACTCTGAAATCAGGGCTTTTCAGGTCATACAAGAAATTTATTTCGAACTGAAAAACCATGGCCATCTTCATATTGGACATGAGCCAGGTAAGATAGTTCTTTCCCACCTTGCCAAGCCAGTTGTCAGCCGTCGTAACGATCTCTTTTGTAAATGCCTTGAAAACCACCAACTCGCCGACAGATTTCATGTTCTCCACAAAGGCGTAGATCTGGTCTTCTTTTGCGCCCCTGCCGGAGGCCTTCCTGCCGAAGACCTTCTTTACTATAATCGATCCCGCAACACCCAGGATAACTCCTGTGACAATAGCGATTAGCACTGTATCCATTTTTTCATCTCCTGTTACTTCATGTGGGGCGCTGTAAAAATTACACCTTCCAAGAGGTCACTGCCGGCAGCAGAGAATCAGCTCAGGTTTAGCGACGGCCCATTATGCCGCCAAGCAATCCCCTTAAAATCTGTCGGCCGATCTGGCTTCCTACGGTGCGCGCAGTCTGTTTCGCCAACGTTTCCACCATGCCTTGTCGGCGTTTTGTACCCCACATCCAATCGCCGAACTTCCCCCGACCTTCAGGCGATTTTTCCACCTCCGAGTGATCCTTTTGTGCTACGGCTGCTTCCTTTTCCAAGGTCCGCCGGGTGAGGATTTCGTACGCGGACTCGCGGTTTATTGTTGTATCGTATTTACCTGCTACAGGGCTGCGCGACCGTACAGCGGCACGTTCTTCCGGTATTGCCGCCCCCATCCGGCAACGCGGTGGGCAGATTATTGTGCGCTCCACCGGCATGGGAATCCCCTTCTCCTGGAGTGTGGAAACCAGCGCTTCGCCGACACCGAGCTGCGATATGGCTTCGGCAACATTAAGTTTGGGGTTAGCTACGAAGGTTTCCGCGGCGGTTCTAACCGCCTTCTGGTCGCGCGGAGTGTAAGCCCTAAGCGCGTGCTGGATACGGTTACCCAACTGACCCAGAATTTCATTGGGCACATCGTCAGGGAACTGAGAGCAGAAATACACACCAACTCCCTTGGAGCGGATGATTCGCACGACCTGTTCCACCCGTTGACGCAACGTTGGAGGCGCGTCATCAAATAACAGATGAGCCTCATCGAAGAAGAACACCAGCCTGGGCTTGTCGAGATCGCCCACCTCGGGCAGGTTCTCGAAGAGTTCCGACAGCAGCCAGAGAAGAAAACTCGAATATAATCGTGGCCTCAGGATGAGTTTGTCTGCGACAAGTATGTTAATAATTCCTCGACCGCTGAGATCGGTACGGAGCAAGTCGTTAAGTTCCAGCGCGGGCTCGCCAAATAGGACTTTTCCACCTTGTCGCTCCAGCGCCAAAAGCGACCGCTGTATGGCGGCAACGGACTGTGCGCTTACCAGA
Organism: Syntrophobacterales bacterium; assembly: GCA_019429105.1. NCBI lineage: Bacteria > Pseudomonadati > Thermodesulfobacteriota > Syntrophobacteria > Syntrophobacterales > Syntrophobacterales bacterium. The sequence continues at coordinate 22,638 of JAHYJE010000037.1, read as the reverse complement.
CCATACTTTTTTGAGATATCCTTTCGATTATCGGCGACGAACCCGAGCAGCGCACGCAGGTCATCGAGGTCAAGCAGGAGCAGACCCTGGTCGTCTGCCAGCTTGAAGGCGATCTCAAGCATCCCGGCCTGAGTATCGTTGATCTCCAGCATCCGTCCCAGCAGGCTCGGACCGATTTCGCTTATCGTGGTGCGTACCGGATGGCCGGCATTACCTAAGACGTCCCAGAATAACACAGGATTCGCCTCGTTAGTGTAGCCTGTCATGCCGATCTGGGCGACTCGCTGCCGGATCTTCTCGCTGTTTATACCGGCCATCGCCAGGCCGGAGACATCGCCCTTTACGTCGGCCATGAATACCGGCACACCCATGCGTGAGAATCCTTCTGCCAGTACCATGAGAGAAATGGTCTTGCCGGTGCCGGTGGCCCCCGCTATCAGGCCATGACGGTTTCCATATTTAGCGAGTAAATTAACAGGCTGTTCGCCCTTGCCGACAAGTATCTCGTTCATCATTTTTCCTTCAAATCCGCCGTGCAGAATGCGCAGCGGGTTGCCTTTATAGATATGGTCGACATACAGTAATGACACTCCTTAGTTGTTGGCTCTGCCGGTGGAGCTTCCTCCTGTCTCTTAAGTTTATTTATGCCGCGTATTAAGAAGAAAACCGCAAAGGCTACGATAATAAAGCTTATCATCGTATTGATAAATAAACCGTAGTTGATGGTAACCGCGCCAGCCTTCTGCGCATCGGCAAGAACCGCATAGGGTCCCGCCACTGTGCCAGCCTTGAGAACTATGAAAAGATTCGCGAAATCAACATTGCCGAGAAGAAGACCGACAGGCGGCATAATGATATCAGCTACCAGTGACTTGACGATGGTTCCGAAGGCGGCTCCGATTATGATTCCAACGGCCATATCAACTACATTACCTTTTATTGCAAACTCTTTGAATTCTTTTAACATTTCTGCTACTCCTTTCCTTTCTAATGGCATTTGACTTTTGTTCACATATCACTCCAGCCCGGGCTGGAGAAAGAATATATGATATAAATATATTCGTCAATGATTAATAAGGATTTTAATAAGGGCTGAAAATTTTCCTTAAGACTTTGCGCCCAATCGGCAATGGCCAGATAGCCGCGCATGCCGCACAAGGTCGCCCCGGCGGCAATGGCTAAGATGGTGGAAATTTTTTGCCGTCGTCCTTGAACTCGACGGGGATCAGGGACACCGGTAAAAAAGTCGAGGAGAGATTCCATTTCTTGGGCGCTGATCATCATTTTCTTGCCTCCTGTACGATAATTTGGTTCGATCCCTGGTTGGGACAACAATGTTTGGGCATTGGAAATCAACGGCTTGACAAAAACCATTTTGGGGGAGTCGGCAATCGCACTGTAACCTTTTTTGATTCGCCTAAAACCCTTGGTGTTATAAGGCCACTGCGGCAGCGAGCGGTGAAGAAGCCTTGGTATATTTAAAAAACAACAAAGCGGATCTCATAATTCTGGATATGATTATGGATCCCGGCATGGACGGACTTGATACATACAGAAAAATACTGGAAATCCAGCCGCAGCAAAAGGCAATCATCGTCAGCGGCTTTTCAGAAACTGAACGAGTAAGCCGGGCACAGGAACTGGGAGCAGGCGCTTATATCAAAAAGCCTTATGTTCTGGAGAGCTTGGGATTGGCCGTGCGCAAAGAACTGGATAACCCACTGTTCCGGGGACAGCGGAAGCGTTAACTCGCCAAAAAGATATCTAATCAGCCTGGTGTCTTCGGCAAAAGGGCTTGCCTGTTGTTTGACAATCGGCAAGCCCTTGTTTTTATCTGGTGCCGGAGGTCGGAATCGAACCGACATGCCCTTGCGAACGGGGGATTTTGAGTCCCCTGCGTCTACCAGTTTCACCACTCCGGCAATGGGGGGTTGTTTATGGGAGGAAGCGTAAAATGTCAAGAAAAATGTATTGACAAGCCCGGAAATCTCATGTTAGGGGAGCCGTCTGATTTGCGGCGACTATGAATCGGGGTTGTAGCTCAATTGGGAGAGCGCTTGAATGGCATTCAAGAGGTAGCGAGTTCGATCCTCGCCAGCTCCACCATTCTTTAAAAGTAAGCCCGTCTTTCCGGATGTTTGGGGAAGGCGGGCTTACTTTCTTCTATAAATCCTTAAAGTCGCGGACGAATTTCAGCCTGCCCTGCTTAACAAGCTCCGCTTTGCTTCCCTCCAGCCATTGCCGGAAAGCTTCGGTTTTCTCGGCCTGGGAAAGGTACTTTGCCACAGCGTCCTTCTGGGAGGCGAAATCGCTGTCGTCGGCCTTGCTTCTCTCCCGCAGGGCGATGACTATATAGTCCCCGTCAATCAAAAAGGCCTTTTCCGGAGAAGGCTTTTTCGAGGAAAGCTGGAAAAGCGACTCGGTCAGCTCCGCCGAAGAGCCTATTTTCGGAATCGCGCCGCCGGGCTGAAAAAACCCAGTTTCCAGAACCTTTAATCCCCGGCCTTTGGCCAGCGCCTCCAGCCACTCCCCTTTTTTCAGGCTGGCGGATATCTTCTCTGCTTCCTTTTGCGCCAGCTTTCCGGCCTCGACTTCCCGATATTGCTTCTCCACAGAGGCGGCGATATCCTTGAGCGCCGGCACATAAGGCGTCTTGCGCGCCGCAATCCTGACTATGTAGTAGCCATTCTCCCCCTGCAGAACACGGCTGATTTCCCCATCCCTCAGAACAGAAACGATCTTTCCCCATTGGTCTATTGCCTTGAACTCCTGGGGGGGTGCGCTTATTGCGGAGAAATCTGTCGTGTGAATCGCAAGCTTCTTCTGCGCTGCATAGGCGTCGAAGTTCTCCTCCTGATAAATCGTATCGTGGGCCTTTTTGGCTTCATCATAAGCAGCCTTCCGCCCGGCGCCTTGCCTGATGTCGCCGCTGACCCTGCCCCGGACATCGGCAAGGGGAATGATTTTATCATTTTTCTTGTAGAGCTCCCGGTGTTTTTCATAATAATCCGCTATTTCGGTTTCGGAGGGAACAACCGTCGCGGCAAAATCCTGCGGCATAAACGCCAAGTATTTGATCTGCACCTGTTCGGGAACCCGGAATTTTCCCTGATTGGCTTTCAGGAAATCCTCCAGCTCCGTCTGGGAGGGCTTCAGGCCAGAAAGAAAATCCGCGGGAGAAATCCGGATGTAACCGAGATTGAGCTTCTCCTTTTGCAGACGATAGAAATCGAGAACATCCTCATCCGCAATCTTGACGCCGTCCTTGATAAGGCTCTCAACCTGAGCGGAAAGGAGGATTTTTCGCTGACTGTCCTCGAATTGCTCCGTGGTCATTTTAGCCGCCCGGATGGTTTGCTCATAAATTCTGTTGTCAAAAACCCCGTTCTGCTGGAAGGCAGGGTACGAGAGAATCGCGTTTTTAACCTCCTCATTGGAAATATGAATCTCCAGATCCTCCGCTTTTTTGAGTAAAACCTCCTGATTTATCAGGATATCGAAAGCCTGTTTTTTGAGGTTCAAGCCCTTGAGCATCGCTTCCGTCAAGGAACGCCCCAATTGTTCCCGATACATATCAAGCAGATTCTGATATTCCTTTTGGAAGTCAACATAAACAATCGGTTTTCCATCAAGCATTGCAATCCGCTCTGCTTTATTCCGACCGCTCATTGAGCCGAAATAGAAAATAAAAACCACGATAATGATCCCCAGAACGAGCTTCATTAACCAGTTTCTTGCGTGTCTCCTCATGATATTGAGCATGGTGCTTCTCCCTCAAAAAATTATTGTAACGAGCCAATTGCAAAACTCCCAACGCTGTCACTCCAGCAACGCTTCTGGGCGGGAAAACGAAGTTTAATGTTCATAATCCATTTTTTACCCATTTGAAATCATGGATGCCCGACAAAAGCACTCGGGCATGACACGGAGTTTTGCAATTACCTCTAACGTTCAGGAATTAGTAGCCCGATCAGGGATATCCTGCGCTCGGGCTCAATAATATAGCAACCGGCAAAATGCAATGATTTTCTTTAAAAAGGATTGAACGCCGGTATGAAATGCTATATAGAGCAAACGGCATCGGGAGTATAATTTTGATGTTATTGATTATATGAAATAAGTCGGAGGATACGGGTTTGCTTTTTGATTTTATTTTGGGGAAATTTTCCAACGACCTTGCGATTGACCTGGGAACGGCCAATACGCTGGTGTATGTCAAGGGAAAAGGGATTGTGCTCAACGAACCCTCCGTGGTCGCCGTGCACAAGAATGCCCGGGGGGAAAAGAAGGTGCTGGCGGTAGGCGCCGAGGCCAAAAAGATGCTGGGCAGAACCCCCGGCAACATCGTCGCCATCCGTCCGATGCGCGACGGGGTGATCGCCGATTTCGACATCACCGAGGCGATGCTCCGCCATTTCATCCTGAGGGTTCACAACCGGCGCGCCCTCGTTCGTCCCCGGATCATCGTCTCCATTCCTTCGGGGATAACCCAGGTGGAGAAACGCGCCGTCCGGGAGACGGTGGAATCGGCCGGCGCACGGGAGATATACCTGATCGAGGAACCGATGGCGGCGGCGATCGGGGCGGGCTTGCCGGTAACCGAACCGATCAGCTCGATGGTTGTCGATATCGGCGGCGGGACAACCGAGGTGGCGGTGATCTCGCTTACCGGCATCGTCTATTCCCGGTCGGTCCGGGTTGCCGGCGACCGGCTGGACGACGATATCGTGCAGTACATAAAACACAAGTACAGTCTGCTCATCGGCGAGCGCACCGGGGAGATCGTCAAGACAACCATCGGCAATGCCTTCCCCGATGCGGATGGGGCAGTACGCACGATGGAGATAAAAGGCCGGGATCTGATCTCCGGCATCCCCAAAATCCTCGAGATCAACTCCGATGAAATCCGCACGGCCATCGGCGAATCACTGGGCCTGATCGTAGATGCAATCAAGAACGCCCTGGAGAATGCCCCTCCCGAACTCTCCGGAGACATTGCCGACCGCGGGATCGTCCTGACCGGCGGCGGCGCGCTTCTCAGAAACCTCGATTTGCTGATCAAAGAGGAAACGGGGCTTCCGACCATCATCGCCGACGACCCGCTCACCACCGTCGCCCGGGGCGCCGGTATGGCCCTCGATCACATTGATATCCTCAAAGAGGTCACCTTTCAAACATAGGATTTTAAGCTTGGCCGTCGGCAGCTAAGTCATATCAGCGCTTTTGCGCAGTCTTCATTAAAAAGCAGTAAATTGAGAAATGCTTATCCCGAAGAAATATCGTTCCCATATCACAGCCGCCGCTTTTTTAATAATATCGCTGGCTATAATTTCCTACGGCGCGTCCAGCCTGACTGAACCCGGGTTCCTGCGCAAGACCGTCATGGAAATAGCGACCCCGTTTGCGAACCTTTTCAATCTTTCTTCCAAGGGTTTAAGCGATTTTTGGAAAAGGTATCTTTTTCTTGTAGGATTAGAGGAAGAAAACAGACGGCTGCGGGCTGAAAAAGCCGCCCTTGCCGAGCAGCTCAACAATTACCGCGAGGGATATTATGAAGGCCTCCGACTTCGCAAGCTGCTCGACCTCCAGCGCGGCCTGCCTTACAAAACAGTAACGGCAAGGGTGGTTGACAACAATCAAAATTCGCTATCCAAAACGATCCTGATTGACAAGGGAACAGCCGACGGTCTGAGTGCGGGACACCCCGTCCTGTCCGCGCAGGGGGTAACGGGGCGGGTGATGGAGACATCCTGGCACTCCTCGCGCGTCCTGCTTATGATCGACGGAACCAGCAATATCGATGCGATCATTCAGCGAAGCCGCACCCAGGGAATCCTTCAGGGAACAGGAAAATCCGGATACAAGCTGAAGTATATCCCCCCCACAGCCGATGTGCTGCCAGGCGATTTACTACTCTCTTCCGGTATGGCAGGGGTCTTCCCCAAAGGGCTGATTATTGGGATCGTCTCTAAAATAGAACCGCAAAAAAGTGAGCTGTTTCAGAAAATTGACGTGTCGCCGTCGGTAGATTTCTCCAGGCTGGAAGAGGTGCTGGTTTTGCTTCCCGGGAAGGAACCCGACCCATGATTGCCTTCCTGCTACAGCCAATATTCATTTTCCTTCTGACAATGCTGCAAGTAACCTTCATGGAGTTTTTTTCCATAGGCCCGGCAAGCATTGATTTAGCCTTTGTTTTCGTAATCTATGCCGGTTTTTGGTTCAATCCCTTGCGGGGCGTTGTTCTTTCCTTCATGCTTGGTTTTTTTCTTGATTGCATCGTCAGTCCCATTTGGGGCCTTCATATGTTTTTATACGTCCTTTTCTTTTACCTAGCAAAGATTGCCGGTGCCCAAATTGACCGGAAAAACAGCTTGGCGTCATCAGTTTTCACCGGCATCTGCCTTTTTCTGCAGGGCGCGCTCCAAGTCCTCTTCTCCTGGTTAATACTGGACGTCGATATTATCTACACTCTCCCGCAAATATTCCTCCCCCAGGCGATCGCAATGGGAGTCTTAAGCCCGTTTATATATTATGTTTTTAATTATTTTGAGGGTTTTGTGAATGCTGAAGTTAGGCAATCGGCTCGACGTTTATGAGCCAGGACAGTTAAAACACAAATTCGGCATATTGCTAATTATAGTGGCTGTAGTACTGACAATCCTCGCGCTCAGATTGTGGTATCTGCAGGTGCTCAAGGGCGATGATTTTCGTCAGCGCTCAGAGAACAACAGCTTGCGCCTGAGGAAAATAAAACCTCTGCGGGGGTTGATAATGGATAGAAATCGTAAGCTGCTTACGGAGAACCGTCCTTCCTTCAATATTTTATTCATCCCTGACAAGGCCAGGGATATCAAGAAATCAATCGCTAAAATAAAATGGTTTTATTCGCTTAATTCCCTGGAACTTGCCGGCAATGTATCCATTCCGGATAAATTGAAACCGTTTGTGCCCGTAACTCTCGAACGAAACGCAACCATGGAAAAAGTGGCAGTAGTCGAGATTCACTCTTTTGAACTTCCCGGCGTTGTAACAGAAATTACGCCGGTCAGACAGTATCTCTATGGGGAAGCCAACGCGCAGATAATAGGTTTTACCGGTGAAGTAAGCCGGCGGGAAATTGAACAAGATATCACCGGACATCTGTCGCCCGGCGATAACATTGGCAAATTCGGGATTGAAAAATCGCTGGACGCGCATCTGCGGGGAAAAAGCGGCACCGAACAGGTGGAGATAAATGCAACCGGCAAGATCGTCCGCTCCCTGGGGCGAATACCGCCCAAATCCGGCAACAATGTCGTCTTGAACATCGATCTGGAGCTTCAGAAAGCCGCATGGGAGGCCGTCGGAAACCGCAGAGGCGCGGTTGTGGCTCTGAACCCTAAAAACGGCGACGTTCTAACGCTCATCAGTTCGCCATCCTTCGATCCCAACATCTTCACAGGGGAACTCTCCGCGGGCGAATGGGAAAAACTCTCCTCAGATCCGCAGCATCCCATGGAAAACCGCGCGATCGCCGGCCAATATCCGCCTGGGTCAACCTATAAGCCGATCGTAGCTGCGGCCGCCCTCGAAACGGAAACGATCACCCCGGACAAAAGCATTTACTGCAATGGCGCCTTCAAATTCGGAGACCGAATATTCCACGACTGGAAAAAAGAGGGACACGGGGAAACAAGCCTGCACAGGGCCATCGTAGAATCCTGCGACGTCTATTTCTACAACCTCGGGAAAATGCTCAATGTGGACGTCATCGCCGAATACGCAAGGGGGTTCGGCCTGGGCGCTCCCACGGGAATCGACCTGCCTCGTGAAAAGAGCGGCCTTGTCCCGACCAGGCAATGGAAAAAAGACCGCCTTAAATCCCCCTGGTACGCCGGAGAAACAATATCGCTGGCGATAGGTCAGGGATTCAACCTCGTCACCCCTCTGCAACTGGCAAGTGCCTACGCTGCCTTGGCGAATGGGGGAACGCTTTACCGTCCCCGCATTGTCAAACAGATTGAATCTCCCGATGGCCGGATATTGCAGTCCTTCCCTCCGGAAATAAAGGGTTTGCTTCCTGTCAGCGCCCCCAATATCACGACCATCAACAAGGGCCTGTGGGGAGTGGTAAATGAAAGAGGGGGAACCGGCTATCTGCTGAAAAATGCGCAACAGGATGTCTGCGGGAAAACGGGCACTGCCCAGGTAATCGGTCTTCCGCAGAATGCCAAAGAGAAAAAAATGACCGCCGAAACGAACGATCATGCGCTGTTCGTCTGTTTTGCCCCCTGCGAAAATCCGGAAATTGTCATAGCCGTCATCCTGGAAAACGCCGGGCATGGCGGAGCGACAGCAGCCCCGGTGGCAAAAAAAATGCTGGACGTTTACTTCTCAAACAAACTTCCTGAGCGCAGCCCTTCACAAGGCGCTCCGGCCTCAAACAAGGTGCAAAAACAATGATGAAACTGGACCGCGGTCTTCTGCTCAATTTCGACTGGACACTCTTTATCCTGGTTATGGTAATCACGCTCATCGGCCTTTTGAATATCTATAGCGCCTGTCTCAGCATCTCCATCCCCGGCCAGACCCCTTATTACATAAAACAGATTCAATGGATAATCATCGGGTTCGCCGGGATGACCATCGCCTTTTTTATCGACTATCGCTTCCTGGCGCGCCACGCTTACATAATCCATGGCATCGCTATCCTTCTGCTTTTCGTTGTATTGATAGCGGGCAATTCCGCTCGCGGTTCCCAGCGCTGGATAGCCCTTGCCTCCTTCTCCTTTCAACCTTCGGAGTTTGTAAAACTTACTATTATTCTTGCTCTTTCCAAATATTTCGACGCCCACCAACTGAGCCGCGGATATCGCCTTAAAGAACTGCTGATACCCTTCTTAATAACCATAGTTCCCTTCCTGTTGATTTTGAAACAGCCGGATTTGGGAACTGCGCTGATTTTGCTTATCATCTTTTTGGCAATCATATTATTTGTCGGCATGGACTATAAGTCAACCCTGATGGCCGCTGCAGGGGGATTGGTTATGATTCCAATTGGTTGGCATTTTCTCAAGGGTTACCAGAAAGAACGGATATTCACCTTCTTCAGCCCGGAAAATGATCCCTTGGGCGCCGGCTACCATATTATTCAGTCCATGATTGCGGTAGGATCCGGTGGATTTTTGGGAAAGGGATTTCTCAAGGGGACCCAAACGCAACTCCGCTTTCTGCCGGAACAGCAAACCGATTTTGTTTTCTCCGTTTTTGCCGAGGAATGGGGATTCATCGGCGGCATCGTGCTGCTCTTGCTTTTTCTCTCTTTGATTATTTGGGGGTTGAATATAATGTTGCACTCCAAGGACTATTCGGGCGCTTTGCTCTCTTTCGGGATCACCATGCTCATTCTTTGGGAGGTTTTCATCAATATCGGAATGGTCCTCGGAATCCTTCCCGTGGTTGGAATTCCGCTTCCCTTTCTCAGCTACGGAGGATCATCATTGCTCGTGCTGATGACTGCGTCCGGCATCTTGATGAGCATCAGCGTAAGAAGATTTCTTCTGCAGAAATAAAACATGGATTAGCGGCATAAAACCCGTTTGGAATTATCTGACTTTGTTGAACATATATGATATTTCCCCTCCTGAAAAACGAGGCCGGTTGAATTGATCATTAAAGAGGGAAACGGGCATCTCAGTTAACAACGTCCCTCCCCTCGGCGTATCAAAAGCGCAGTTGGGCGCGCAAGGCAGCGCCGATCGCGGGGAGTTCGGCGAACGGATCTGCCGGGTTGCGCTGTTCCACGATGCAGTCCATGCGCAAGCGCACATTTTCCATGGCCTTGGGGTGGCTGAAGATGTAAAACCTGTCGGCGCTGATGGCATCGAACACCATCTGCGCCACTTGTGCGGCAGTGACCTTGCCGGAACTCACCGCCTTCTCGCTCATGGCCTGACCGATCAGTTGGCTGTGCGTCAGGGGCTCGCCGGTGAGTGCCGCGGGCCGGTTGCGCTGGCTCTGGGTGATGTTGGTGGGGACAAAGTACGGGCACAGCACACTGGCGCTGACCTGATCGCTCACCAGCTTCAGATCCTGGTAGAGGGTTTCGGACAGGCTCACCACTGCATGTTTGCTCACGTTGTAAACCCCCATGATTGGCGGGGTGAGCAACCCGGCCATGCTGGCGGTATTGACGATATGGCCTCGGTAAGTCGGGTCTGCTTTGGCCGCAGCAAGCATCAGCGGGGTGAACAGTCGCACTCCATGAATCACGCCCCAGAGGTTGACGCCCAGTACCCATTCCCAGTCCTTTACCGAGTTTTCCCACACCAGGCCACCCGAACCGACGCCCGCATTGTTGAATACGAAGTGCGGGGCGCCAAAGCGCTGCATCACCTCCTGCGCCAGGCTCTCCATCTGCCCGGCGCTCGATACGTCGATCCGGCGCGCAAGCACGGGCGCTCCGGCAGCCCGCATCTCGTCAGCGGCTTTGTCCAGAGCGTCCTTTTGCACATCCACCAACACCAGGTTCATGCCCAGCCTGGCGCCAATACGAGCGCACTCGAGCCCGAATCCCGAGCCGGCGCCTGTCAGTACGGCGGTTTTGTCATGAAAGTCTTGAATCATTTGTTCTCTCCTTAGGGGGCCTTTTCATATCGGAAGACAGGAATTGAGTCCCCCGATAATGCAACCCACCTTTCTAGCCCGTCTCCAAGATTATCAAAGACAAACGCTTAGGGTCAAGCTGATTCCAGTTCCTGGCCAATCTTCAGGAATAAATACGGAAAACGTCCTATATTTCCTTTTTTTCTTGACAGCGTAAAGATAATAGGGTAGAGCCCGCACATAAAATTTGCCTGCAAGATAAGCCAATGCATTTAAGTATCTAACTACTGGACATTTTTTTGCAGTATATAAAACATGAGGTGACATGTAGTGGTCAGTATCGACTATTCACTGGGAATCCAGATATTAAATTTTCTTATACTTATTTTTATTCTGAATATTCTGCTTTACAAGCCTCTCCTGGGCGTCCTCGACAAAAGAAAAAAACAAACTGCGGATTCTGAGGCCGAGGTCAGCAACCTTCAGGGAAGCATCGATCAGAAGATGGCTGCCTACGAAGAGAAGCTTCGGCTCGCCAGGACAGAGGCCATGGCAATGAAAAAGACCCTGATAAAACAGGGCGATGACGAGGCAAAAACACTAATAGATGCAACAAGATCGGAAATCCCGGGGCTGCAGGAGGCTTTCCGTTTAAAAACGGCTGGCGAAATTGCCTCCGCGAAGAGTATCCTGGCTGATAATTCCCGCAAGCTGTCCGTTGAGATCGCGGAAAAAATAATGGGAAGGGGCATCTGATGGGAACAGGACGTGCGATAGAGCCAGGCAAAAATATCCATGGCAAAAAACTCTTTGCTTTCACAGTCATCTCTTCTTTACTCCTCTGCACGTTTCTTGTCTCTGCGGCCTGCGCCTCCGGGGGCGGGAGTGAAGACACGCACGCAAAGCTGATCAATTTCGCGTGGAAGGCCCTCGATTTTATTGTCCTTGCCGGCATTATCTACTGGCTGGTGGGTAAAAAGGCAAAGGACTTTTTCGCAGGACGCAGGGAAAAAATCGGAAAAGGGCTGGCGGATGCCGCATCCCAACTCGAAGAGGCACAAAGAAAATTCAGGGAATACGAAGCAAAGCTCGATAAGGCAACCGTTGAAATAGATGAATTAACCACGATGATTCGGGAACAGGGACAGGCCGAAAAACAGCGGATCATCAAGGAAGCCCATCAAATAGCCGAAAAAATTAAGGAAGATGCCCGCTTGCGCATGGAGCAGGAATTCAAGAAGGCACGGCATCAGCTCCGCCTCGAAGCGGTAAGCTATGCAACCGAGATGGCGGAATCGCTCCTTCGCGAAAATATCCGGGTTGAAGATCACGAAGCAATGACAAGAAATTATATAAATAATACCGTAAAAGCCAATTGATAAACGTTTGTCATCATTCATTATCAAGGGAGCAGCAAGAAATTGATCAATAGAAATATTGCCAGGCGTTATGCGAAAGCTTTTTTTAAAGTGGCCGCAGAAGGGAAAATATATCAGGAATGTTACGATGAACTCGTTGCCTTCGCCAATATTATCAAGACAGATGATAATCTCTATGGATTTCTGACCAATCCGATATTCTCCCTGTCCGATAAAAAAGCGGTCATGGAAGCACTGATAGAAAAAAGGAACCTTGCCAATCTGTCAGCCAACTTCCTGAAACTGCTGGTTGATAAGCGTCGTATCGTCCTGCTTCCCGACATCATGGACTGCTATCGGGACATTATGGATAAAGAGTCGGGAATGGTCAGAGTCGCCGTTAAAACCGCCTTTCCCCTTTCGCCGGAACTCTCCGAAAAACTGCGGAGGGGACTGGAGACGATGACCAGGGGCAAGGTCGAAATGACCATTTTAGATGAACCCGAGCTGCTGGGCGGCATAGTGGTTCGGATTGGCAACACCTATTATGACGGAAGCGTCCGAGCGCAATTGAACGACATCCAAAATCTCTTGGGGGAGGAGATATAGAGCATGGAAAGCATCAAGGCTGAAGAAATCAGCGAAATCATATCAAAACAAATAAAGGACTACGAAAAGAAGCTCGATGTCAGTGAAACGGGCACCGTGCTTTCGGTAGGCGATGGAATCGCCAGGGTTTATGGCGTGGAGAACGCCATGTCCATGGAGCTGCTCGAGTTCCCCGGGGGAATCCTCGGCATGGTTCTCAATCTGGAGACCGATAACGTCGGCGTGGCCGTTTTGGGTGAAATCTCCCATATCAAGGAGGGCGATATTGTCAAGCGCACCGGCAAGATCGCCCAGATTCCCGTCGGCGAAGCGCTTCTTGGTCGCGTGATCGATGCAACCGGCGCTCCCGTTGACGGCAAAGGACCCATTGAGGCAACCGAATACAGCCGAATCGAGATGATCGCCCCCGGGGTCGTGCAGCGCCAACCGGTTAACGAGCCCATGTACACCGGCCTGAAGGCGATCGATGCGATGACGCCAATCGGGCGCGGCCAGAGAGAGCTGATCATCGGGGATCGTCAGATCGGGAAAACGGCAATCTGCATCGATGCGATCATCCGCCAGAAGGACACAGGGGTCAAGTGCATTTATGTGGCAATCGGCCAGAAAAAATCGACCGTCGCCCAGTTGGTGGAGACGCTGAAAAAAAACGATGCGATGTCCTATACCTGCGTCGTCGCCGCCTGCGCCAGCGACCCGGCCACACTCCAGTATATTTCCGCTTATGCCGGCTGCAGCATCGGCGAGTACTTCCGCGACCGGGGGCAGGACGCCCTGATTATTTATGATGACTTGTCGAAACAGGCCGTCGCCTACCGCCAGATATCGCTTTTACTGCGGCGTCCTCCTGGTCGTGAGGCCTTTCCTGGGGATATTTTCTACAACCACTCCCGGCTGCTCGAGCGGGCGGCCCGGGTAAGCAAGGAGCTGGGCGGCGGCTCCCTTACCGCCCTGCCAATCATTGAAACCCAGGCCGGCGACGTCTCCGCCTACATCCCCACCAATGTTATTTCCATCACCGACGGTCAGGTCTATCTGGAGCCGTCACTGTTTTTTTCGGGCATCAGACCGGCGATCAATGTTGGGCTTTCCGTCTCCCGCGTCGGCGGCGCCGCTCAGGTAAAGGCGATGAAACAGGTCGCCGGCACTCTTAAACTCGATCTTGCCCAGTACCGGGAACTGGCGGCCTTCGCCCAATTCGGGTCTGACCTCGATAAATCGACACAGGCCCAGTTGGAGCGCGGTGTCCGGCTCGTGGAGATACTCAAGCAGCCGCAGACAGCGCCGATGTCCCTTTCCCAGGAGGTTGCGATTCTTTTTGCGGGAACACGCGGTTTTCTTGACAAGCACCCGCTCGACAAGCTCAAAAGCTACGAGCAGCAGTTGCTTGCCTTTTTGGAAGGAAAATACAAAGAGATCATGCAGGAAATTGACGACAAGCAGGTGATCAGCCCTGAGCTGGAGAAAAAGCTGAAAGCGGCCTTGACCGAGTTCGCTTCCGTCTTCTCCGCTGATTGAACCGAGGGCGAGTATGGACAGACGATAGCTTACACAAAGAAGGAGCCGTATTTGAATGGCCGCACTTAAGGACATTAAACGGAAAATCAATGCCGTTCAAAAAACAAGACAGATAACTCGGGCAATGAACATGGTGGCTGCCTCCAAGTTCAAGGCGGCCCAGATGCGAATGCTGAACTTCCGCCCCTACGCTGCATCGTTCATGGAAATGCTCGGTGATCTGGCAGGAAGGGTCAGCGTCGAATCCAACCGGCTGCTGGCGGTAAGGGAACCGAAGCGGATCAAGGCCATTTTAATGACCTCCGACCGGGGTCTCTGCGGCGGGTTCAACAACAATCTGACCAAGGCCACGGAGCGGTTCGTGATTGAGAAGCAGCGGTTGGGGCTCGATGTAGAGCTTATTCCGGTAGGCCGGAAGGGCAGAGATTTCTTCAAGAAAAAGTTTAAGATAAACCACGCCCGTTCCGATGTTTTTGGCAAATTTGACATGAATCTGGCAATCAGCATCGCCAATGATATAATCCCGCCCTTTATTGCGGAAGAGTACGACGAGCTTTATCTGATCTATAATGAGTTCATCAATGTTTCCATTCAGAAGCCGAGGGTCTTGAAGATTTTCCCCATCGCCCCTTTTGCAAAAAAGGCAGAAACTGATATTGCCAACGAGATTGATTACATCTACGAACCGGCAGCGAAAAATATCCTGGAAAATCTTCTCCCGATGTATGTGCATGTCCTGATTTATCGAGCGCTCGCCGAAACATCGGCCGGGGAAAACGGGGCGCGGATGGCAGCGATGGATAACGCAACAAGAAATTGCGAGGAGATGGTAAGCGGCCTTACGCTTAAATACAACAAGGCGAGACAGGCGGCGATAACCTCCGAGCTTATGGATATTGTGGGCGGAACAGAGGCTCTGGCAAAAGCCTGACCAGAAATATCGAAAGAACATCAATATACTTCTACATTTGAAGGAGAAGGTCATGAATATTGGAAAGGTTGTACAGGTTATCGGACCGGTTGTGGATGTGGCGTTTGAAGAGGGACAGCTTCCCAGTATCATGAACGCCATCGCCATTACCAACCCCACGATCAACGACAGCGAGGATAACCTGATTGTCGAGGTTGCCCAGCACTTGGGCGACAACGTCGTACGCTGCATCGCCATGGACATAACCGACGGGCTCGTCCGCGGCATGGCTGCCAAAGACAAGGGCGAACCGATCACCGTCCCGGTAGGCTCTGAATGCCTCGGCAGAATTCTGAATGTCGTAGGACGCCCGGTTGACAGCCTCGGACCGGTAAACGCGAAAGCATCCATGCCAATCCACCGGGAAGCTCCCCTGCTTGTCGAGCAGGACACCTCGGTTCACCTGCTGGAAACCGGGATAAAGGTCATCGACCTTCTTGTTCCGTTTCCCCGCGGCGGGAAAATGGGACTCTTCGGAGGCGCCGGCGTCGGCAAAACCGTCGTTATGATGGAGATGATCCATAACATCGCAATGCATCACGGCGGAATATCAGTTTTCGGCGGGGTAGGAGAACGCACCCGTGAGGGAAATGACCTCTACCGTGAAATGATGGAGTCCGGGGTTATCAAGCAGGCCGCCCTGGTCTATGGGCAGATGACCGAGCCCCCCGGCGCCCGCGCCCGGGTAGCCCTGACAGCCGTAACGGAGGCGGAGTATTTCCGGGATATCGAAGGACAGGACGTCCTCCTTTTCATTGACAACATCTTCCGTTTCACGCAGGCCGGCTCCGAGGTCTCGGCGCTCCTGGGCCGCATGCCTTCCGCCGTCGGCTATCAGCCGACCCTGGCCACCGACTTGGGAGAGCTGCAGGAGCGAATTACTTCGACGGACAAGGGCTCCATCACCGCCGTCGAATGCGTTTACGTACCCGCGGACGATCTCACCGACCCCGCGCCGGCCACCACCTTCAGCCACCTCGACGGCAGCGTCGTGCTCTCGCGGCCGATAGCGGAGCTGGGCATCTACCCGGCGGTTGATCCGCTGGATTCCACGTCCCGAATCCTGGATCCCACCGTTTTGGGCGCGGAACACTACAACGTGGCGCGCCAGGTGCAGATCACCTTGCAGAAATACAAAGACCTGCAGGATATTATTGCCATTCTCGGGATGGACGAACTGTCGGAAGAAGACAAGCTGACCGTCAACCGGGCCAGAAAGGTACAGCGGTTCCTCTCCCAGCCGTTCTTCGTCGCCGCCCAGTTTACCGGCACCGAAGGGAAATTTGTTTCCATCGCCGATACGGTTCGCGGCTTCAAGGAAATACTGGAAGGTAAATACGACGAACTGCCCGAACAGGCTTTCTACATGGTCGGCAGCATCGAAGAAGTTATGGAAAAGGCGAAAAGGCTTACAGCGGCGTAGCCGGAGGAATATATTCAAGATGCCAACTGAAATGACATTGGAAATTGTTACCCCGGAAGGAATAGCCTTTAACGGGGTGGTTGACGAGGTAACTGTTCCCGGCACGGAAGGCGAATTTGGAGTGCTCAAGGGACATGCCCCCATGCTTGGTTCGATCGGCATCGGAACGCTCAGCATTCTGAGGGATCGCAAAAGGATATTTTACGCAGTCAATACCGGCTATGCCAAGGTCTCGCCCTCCAAGGTTACCTTGCTCCTCGAAACGGCGGAAAGAGCCGATCTGATCGATCGGGAAAGGGCGGAGAAAGCCCTCCAGCGGGCAGAGCAGAAGCTTGGCCAGCTTTCCCGTGATGATATCGAGTTCGAAAAGGCCCAAGCCGCACTCAGAAGGGCAATCGTGCGAATAAACACCTCCGGCAGAAGCTGAAGCCTTTCCCCGCCGCTTTAAAAAGCATCCGGCTGGTTGCACACAAGCCGCCCGGCCCTGCTCCCTCCGCCCTACTCCTCGACGGAAATATCCAGTATCTCGAATTCGCGGGCGCCGCCCGGCGCCATTACCGTCACCACGTCGCCAACGCATTTCCCGATAAGCGCCCTGCCGATAGGAGAGGTGACGGAGATTTTGTTCTTGTCAATATCGGATTCAAAAGGCCCCACCAGCCGACAAACCATTTCCTTGCCGTCTGCGGTATCCTCGACGGCTACGGTGGTGCCGAAAACTACCTTCTCATACGTCTTGTTTTTAAGCTTGATCACATCGGACATGGCGAGATTATTTTCAAGTTCCTGCACCTTCCCGTGCAGAAAGGACTGCCTCTCCTTCGCCGCTGAATAATCGGCGTTTTCCGAAAGATCGCCATGGCCTCTGGCGATTTCAATATCCTTTGTATTCTGGGGGATCAAAACCGTCTTCAGATTTTGCAGTTCCCTTTTCAACATTTCAAAACCACTTTGGGTAATCGGCATCCGCTCCATTATAAATCACTCTCCTGCTTGAATGTAACTGCTTGGATTGAGCTTAATAGAGAACAGATAGTGTGTCAAGAGGGAAAACGCGGTTTTTAAACCCGCAAAATAATCTGGAAATGAAATTGAGTTGGTGATATGAGAGATTGTAAGCGGCATGGTTGCAGACGTATTCTAAAGACCAGAACATAAGAACGACAAGGAGGTACTTCATGAAAAAATCTTTTTACACAGGCCTGTTTGCTCTCATCCTGATTTTTGTCGCGGCGATACCGGTCAACGCCTTTGAAATAGGCGCCAGAGCCCTGTACTGGTTCCCTTCACTCGATGGGGAAGTTAAGGCCGACAACGCCGGAGTTGTTGGAACCAGGTTGGATTTGAAGGATGATCTCGGGGTGGACAACGAATCCTTCCCCAGTGTTGAGGTCTTCGGGGGAATCGGTAAACACACAATCAGCCTGGCATACACACCAATTGATTATTCAGGCTCAAAGACACTGACGACGCCGATAAACTTCAATGGCAAAACCTTTGGCGCAACGGTAGATACCGACCTTGAGCTGAAAATGCTCGATTTCCAATACCGCTACAGGTTTCTGGATGTTGAAAATGTTCTCGCCGGCTTTTCTCTTTCCGCTATCGGTCAGATAAAATACATCGACGGGCTGGCGAGTATCCGCGATACCACCACAGCTGCAAAAGCTGAATACACGATTAATGTCCCCATCCCGATGATCGGCGCCGGCGCCCATGCGGGGATTCTCGCCGGGCTGCTGGAGGCGCGGGCCCAGTTAACCGGCGCCTTCTATTCGGGAAATTATCTGTTAGAGGGACTGGCTGATTTATCCTTAACCCCCTTCCCGTTCGTCGCAATCAATGCCGGCTATAAAATATTGCACATAAAAGTCGATCACAACGACGTTTTTCTTGATTCCACGTTTTCCGGTCCTTACGTTGGCTTGACGGTGAGCTTCTGATAATGACCACAAGCAAGGATTTGTCGCCAACTTCTAAATGCCGGGTTGGAATCGTCATGGGCGGACTCTCCTCGGAAAAGGAGGTTTCGCTGGAAAGCGGGCGGAACATCTTCAGCAAGATTGACCGCCGCAAATATACGCCCATCGCCATATTTATGGACAGTTGCGCTCTTCTCTGGGAGCTTCCCGTAAAACTCCTGATGCGCAACAGCACACGCGATATCGGGGATGATTTAAAGACGGAAGCCACACCCATACCCTATGAATCACTGAAAGAGCGAGTGGATGTGGTCTGCAACGGGCTGCACGGTAAATACGGGGAGGACGGGTGCATGCAGGGGCTCCTCGAACTCCTCAAAATCCCCTATACCGGCTCCGGGGTTCTTTCTTCCGCAATCGGGATGGACAAGTACGTATCCCGGCAGATTCTCGCCGCAAGCGGGATCGACGTCCCGCGGACGACACCCATTCGGGAAAAACAATGGAGAGAAAATAGCCTCGATATTACAGAAGAGATAGGACGGGATATCGGCTTTCCCTGCGTTGTCAAACCCTGCCGTGAGGGATGCAGCACGGCGGTAATCAAGGTCGTTGCCGCAG
The DNA here is from genome assembly GCA_019429105.1 of Syntrophobacterales bacterium. Taxonomy (NCBI): domain Bacteria; kingdom Pseudomonadati; phylum Thermodesulfobacteriota; class Syntrophobacteria; order Syntrophobacterales; species Syntrophobacterales bacterium. The sequence goes on along the minus strand of JAHYJE010000037.1, from coordinate 3,633 downwards.
AGGGGGTTGCCGAAGCGGTAGAAAATGCCTTCTTGTGGGACAGCATGGTCCTTGCCGAGGAATTCATCTCCGGGACGGAGGTTACCTGCGGGATTCTCGGCGTGGGAAATCCGGAGGCCCTCATGCCCTCAGAAACCATCGCTACCGAGGGAATCCTCTCCCTGGAAGACAAGTTTCTCTACGGGCAAGGGGAAAACAAGACCCCGCCCCGCCTCCCGGATGAGCAGATTGAAAAAATCCAGGAAACGGCTGTTGCCGCCTTTCGGGCTTTGGATTTAAAGGGATACGCCCGCATCGACATGTTCGTCCGAAAAGACGGACGGGTAGCAGTTCTCGAACCAAATACCCTTCCCGGGATGACCCCCTCCACCGTTCTTTTCCACCAGGCGGCGGCAGTCGGGATTACTCCGGCCGGGTTGATTGACCGGATTATCGAATACGCCAGGGAGGTACATACAGAAAAAAAAGGACCTTTATAAAGGAGGCATCATGAAACTTTCTTTTCTGCTTCACCCCGAATTCCATTCTATGCTTGTCATATTTATCGTCCTTTCATTCCTGAGCTTGTCTGGGTCATCAGCGTTGGCAGAAACCTCCATACCCCTGCCGGATTCCGAAAATCGCTCGTTTATCGTGGGGGTCAAGGCGGGAATCATTGATGGCAAAACCGCTCGCAAAGAGGCCTCCGCCCGACTGGCCAAACGGGGCAAACAGATCGCCATCGAAAAGATCCAGGCCCGTCTCGCCGGTAAAAAGGGCGCAGACCTCGACTTCGAATTCGCCAAGACGCCCGCCAGTCCAGCCAAGATATTGAAACAGGAAGAGCTGTCAACCCCGGACAGCAGCAAAAAACCATTTCTCTGGATTGAGGCGGAGGGGACATTTATCCTCAAGAACCCCAGGACAGGAAAACGCCCTGAAGCAGCGACACTCGACCGGGCAGATTTTCTCGATGTCCGCATTTGGACTGATCAGAGAGAATACAAAAATGCCGAAAAAATCGTCCTTTACCTGCAGGGAAATCGGGACTTTCAGGGGAAGATCATCAAGATCGACCCCAAAGGCAATGTCCACCAGATACTGCCCAATAATTACCGCCAACTGTCCTTTTTTGAAAAAGGCAAGCGCTACCTGATCCCCGACGAGGGCGATCGCTACGGATTGAGTGCGCAGCCCCCCTTCGGCACGGTTCGTTTTGTCGTTTATGCGACGTCTCTGCCGCTGAGCCAGGTAAACCTGACAGCCATAACCGGCGGCATTTTTAAATACAGGGGTTCGGAAAAGTTTTTCGGCAGAAGCGTAAGGCATATTATTCCCTCCGGCGAAGAACAGCTCGCCGAATTCTACGAGGCCCGGTGGGAGATAAAAACCGTACCCCGCAAATAGCCGCAAAATGTTTCACCCTTTACAAAAGACGAACCTTAAGGGTGAAGATAAATGGTTGACAGTTCATGTTAAGTGCATATAATACCGCCGCTTGACAGATGGTTGGTGGGCAGGTGGATATGTATTTTAGCCAGACACAGATAGCCTTGGCCCGGCAGTCCTTTGCGGAGGCCGAGATAATGACGCGGCGTTTTTTTGGCATCAATGCCGGGGAGCACGCATTGCACCGGTATGACGTCAAGACACGCGCCTTTCTCGAAAAGCACGAGATTTGCGACGGCACCTTCGCTCATCTTTTCAAGTATGAGTTAAACAAGGAACGGGAACATGACGGGAATGGCGATGAAGCTATAGTTTTCTACCGCATCTGCCTTCAGGACGACGTCATCCTTGACGCGGTCAAAAGGGCAGACAGTTTTGTCCGCCTTTCCCCGCTGCTGTTGTACGTTGCGACGCACGAACTGGTGCATGTTATCCGTTTCGAAAGGAGCGAGGGTGATTTTTACGCCACAGGAGATGAAAAGACATCCGAAGAGGAGAAGGTCCACCGGATCACCAGAAACATGCTTAAACCATTGGCTGACGCCGAGTTGAATCTGGTTCTGGATTGTTTCAGCGACAGGTACCGGGTGCAGCCTTTTCAATAGAACAGATATTTTGGAGGTTTGTTGATATGCCGATTTACGAGTACAAGTGCCGAAAGTGTGGTAAAGAGTTCGAGGTTTTCCAGGGGATAACGGCTCAGCCGATACAGACTTGCCAATCCTGCGGCGGGCATGTGCATAAATTAATGTCGCTTTCAACGTTTCATCTGAAGGGAAGCGGCTGGTACGCAACCGATTACGGCGGAAAGAAAGCCCCGGCAACGGAAAAAAGCAGCGAGGCAAAAACCGCCCCTGCCGAGACCGCGGCAACGCCCAAAACAGCCGAGGCAACTTCCTCAAAAGAAAAGGAATAAAGACTATCGCTTGTTTTTTTAACTTGTCCCTTTTTTCCGCCGGAGCTGCTGAACAAGAAAATGATTAACCGCATCCTGGGAGAGATCATCCCCCAGGATGTTTTTCATGGCATCCAGGGGGATCTCGACCCGGGCGGCGCTGCGATGCCCGCCGGCGGAACCAATACTCCCGAAAGCTCTTATCGCAATAGCGCCGCAGTCATGACGATAACCATCCCCCCGGAAAATAATGATAAGGCGATCCTTCACCATGCCGGCAATTATTACATGGAATACATTGATTATCCTGATATAGAAATCGGCCACCTGCACGCAGACATCGGCGCTCTCCACCGTCCCGAGGAAACAGACCACTCGATCACGATAGCGACGCTTATGCTTGTGGGCATAAGCGAAGTACTTGAGAAACCGATCCGGTATCTGGTTTAACTCGATGCGCCGGATGAGCTGCCGATTGGCATGCATAAAATTGAAATAATAGGCGCTTACATCCTCCAGCCGTGCGTCGCGTTCGAAATTATTGGTATCGCTCCTGATTCCATACAGAAGCGCCGTATAAAGACGCTTGGGAATTCTGGTGTGCGCAACCAGGAGGTATTCCGTCATGATCGTGGAAAGGGCCCCGTAATCCGCACGCACATCGGCAAGCGAGGCATGCCAGACTGTCCGGCAGGGATGATGATCAAGAACGATCTGGGGTTTTATATCGGCGAGCGCTTCCCTGAAGAAGGTCGGCTGGGCATCCACAACCGCAACAAGGCGATATTCCTTCAAATCAGTCTTGTCAAGCATCTGTATTTCAACCTTCATTTCCTTGACAAATTCGGCGTTTTGCTGGCGTATAACCTGCTCGGTAGCAACAAAGACACACTTGGCAAGCGGCTTGGTCTGATTGAGCAATTCCCTTAGCGCCATCGCAGAGGCAACTGCATCAGGATCGGGACTGCCGTATATCAGAATCGCCAGCGTATCGTTTTCCTGGAGCATTGTCTTCAGTTGAAAGACGTTGAGAACGGTTTCCTCTTTTTTTTCTAAAAGTGATTCGATACGTCTCATGGATTCGTCCTGATCTATTTTTTCCCCTGCCGGAGGTTGAATTTTGATTGTATCTACTACCTCATCGACTTTTTTTGCAAGTATAAAAAATTCTCCCTTTTTATAACCCATCTTTACCACTTTAATTGCCAAGCATAGGTAATCATTCATTTTGCAAAATTATCTTAGACGTAATTATTCGTTTAGCATTGCCCTTGCCTTATGAAGCACCTCATTTTGGCGGGTCATGGTTA